>DAOUVM010000075.1 GCA_030667645.1 Ardenticatenales bacterium
CACGGGCATAATCGAACAAGAGCGCCTGGTGAAGAAGAGAGCGCATCATTGACATCTGCGGTCCAACCAGTCTGATCGGTGGGCGAGGAAGGGAGACATGAACGAAGTGAGGTTGATGGAGACGGAGCTCAACGGTCTGGGCTGGGCTCTCAAGCAGATTGTGGACCAAACCATACAGGATCCGAAAGTGTGGGAGAGCGTCAGAAATATTAAGGGAAGTCTGGTGGTGAGGGAGGCGGCCACATCGGTGGCCGTCACCATTTGGTTTGAGAACGGGGATCTTGGGATTCAGAACGATGCTATCCAAAAGCCATCCGCCTACATCGAGGCCGGATTTGAGGAACTCGCAGATATCAGCAGTGGTCAGATCCATCCCGTTAGGGCAGTGATCGCCAGAAGAATTCGAGCCAAGGGAAACCTGTTAAAGCTTCTGCGGATGTCCAAGGTCATGATCAGCCAATAATGGAGGAAGAGCAACCTATGTTCGGGTTCATGGGAAAAATCCTAAGAGTGGATTTGACAAATTCCAGGGTCTCTGAGGAGCCTCTGTCCGAGAGCGATACCAGGATGTTTCTTGGCGGAAGTGGTTTGGCGACCAAGTACCTCTTTGACGAACTGGAAAAGGGCGTGGATCCATTGGGTCCGGACAACAAGATCATATACATGACCGGCCCGCTGACCGGGACGATTTCACCCAGTTCCGGAAGGTTCAGCGCAGTCACAAAGTCCCCGCTGACTGGTCTTTGGGGAGAAGCGAACTCCGGTGGGCAGTGGGGTCGCGACCTGAAGAGAGCTGGCTTTGACGGGATCATCATCGAGGGAGTGGCTCCCAGGCCGGTCTATCTGGTAGTGGAAAATGGGAAGGCAGAGCTTTGTGACGCGGAGGGAATCTGGGGCACGAGCGTTGCAGAGACCACAAAGTCAATCAAGTTTGCGCTCGGCAAGAGGTTCAACGTTTCCTGTATCGGAGTCGCTGGCGAAAACCTGGTCCGCTATTCCGCCATCTTGAATGACGTGCATAGAGCGCTGGGACGGTGTGGCCTGGGTGCCGTCATGGGGTCCAAGCGTCTGAAGGCTGTCGCCGTAGCGGGAAATCAGAAGATCACCCTTGCCGACAGAGAAGCCTTTGGCGCAGCAGCAAAGAGAGCAAGTGACTTTGCAAACGAAAGCCTCCTAAAGATGACCCTTGAGGTCTATGGAACAGCGATGGTTCTTGATCTGGTGAACGTCAAGGGCGGGCTTCCTACCAGAAACTGGCAATCCGGTACCTGCTCCTATGCAGATGCCATCAATGGACCTGCCATTAGCGAGAAAATCCTCGTAGGCAGAAAGGCCTGTTTCGCGTGCCCAATCGCCTGTGGCAGAGTGATCAAGGTCAAGTCAGGGAAATACGCATGCGAGGGAGAAGGGCCAGAATACGAGAGCATTGGTGCGCTGGGCGCAATGTGTGATGTCAATGATCTGGAGGCCATCACCTATGCACATCTCCTGTGCAACGATTACGGCCTTGACACCGTCTCCACGGGCAGCACGATAGCCTTTGCCATGGAGTGTTACGAGAAGGGTATCCTGACCATGGCAGAGACAGACGGGCTGGCATTGGAATTCGGTGAGGCTGATGTGATGATAGAGCTGATTCACAAGATAGCCAAGAGAGAGGGCCTCGGAGACTTGCTAGCCGAGGGAACCAGGCGCGTATCTGAGAAACTTGGCCGAGGCAGTCAAAAGTTCGCCATGCACGTCAAGGGTTTGGAACTGCCAGCTTACGACTGCAGGGCCACCAAGATCACCGGGTTGGCGTTCGCCACGGCAAACAGAGGAGGAGACCACATAACAGCGTACATACAGGGTCCGACCTTCCTGGACCTTCCCTTCCTGATCGTCGAGGAGAGCACAATTCAGGATGTAACGGTCGAGAATCCGGCCGAGGCGAAGGTGGTCAAAGAGATGGAGGACGCGCTCACCGTTTTCGACTCGGTTGGGTGCTGCAAGTTCTTGGGAATGGCATTGATGGCAGAGGACGTGGCTCCCATCATTGCGCATGCAACCGGATGGGGTTTTGGGGCGAGCGACTTTAGAAAGGCTGGCGAGAGGATCTATAATCTTGCTCGGGCCTTTAATGTTCGGGAAGGATGCACTCGCGCTGACGACACTCTGCCCGACCGCTTGCTGGAGGAGCCTTTGCTCGAAGGACCGGCCAAAGGCCTGGTAGTGGATCTTGAACCTCTCCTGGACGCCTATTACGAGTTCAGGGGATGGCACCCGGGAGCGGGCAGCCCAACGGCCGAGAAGCTCAAGGAACTGGGTCTGGAGGATGTGATGATGCAACTGGGAGTGTCTTAGCATGGGTGTGTACAGCGGCAAGCCCTGGCTCGGCGCATACAAGTTGGGATCGTTCCAGCTTCCCAGCACGATGGGGCCCTATCCAGAGGTTCCTCTGTTTTCGTTTCTTGATGACACCGCCAAGAGGTACCCCCAAAGACCTGCATGTCTGTACCTTGGAAGAAAGATCACCTAGCGAGAGCTGAAGGATAGTGTAGACAGACTTGCCACTGCTCTGGCCGACTTGGGTGTCAGGAAGGGTGACAAGGTGGCGACGATCCTCCCCACCTCGCCCCAGTTTGTCATTTGTGACTATGCCATCCAAAAGACTGGCGCAGCTCACGTTCCCTGTAGCATGCTGCACCGGAGCCATGATCTCATCTTCGAGATCGGCGAATCGCGCGCGGAGACGATCATCTGCCTGGACAAGTCGCTGGATCTCGTGAACTCGATACGGGACCAGACAGAAATCAGGACGACGATAGTCACCTCGCTCACCGATTTCTCCTCCAAGGAATCAGAGCCAGAGCGTGAGCCCGGCGTCTACCAACTCCGTCACCTTATCTCGGAGCATGACCCCATGCCGCCGAAAGTTGACATACAGCCAAAGGAAGATCTTGCCGAACTGGTATTCACCGGCGGGGCGACAGGAAGACCGAAAGGGGTGATGCTTACCCACCACAACCTAACGGCCAACACCATCCAAGCTGTTCCGTGGGCTCTGGGTCCGCTGCAGGAAGGCATCAGAGGCAAATCCTCCGTACTGGTAGGGGTTCCCATCTTCCACGCCTACGGGCACATGGCTGTCCGAACCGCCGTGTACTGGGGCCTGCAGATGATCTTGATCCCGGATCCGAGAGACACCAACGTCATAATCGAACTATTGAAGAGATATCGTCCCTTTATGGCAGTGTTGGTTCCGACCCAGTACATGAGGCTGGTCGAAAGCAAGATCGGGCGCACAAACACCACGTTCACCTCCGGCACGGCCCCCCTGCCACCGGAAGTGACCAGGGAGTTCAAAAAGGAAACGGGCATGCCGATAACTGAGGCCTATGGCCTCACGGAGACGGGGCCCTCGACCCATTTCAACCTGTCGAGCTTTTCCAAAATCACGGGCTTTATGCCTTCCGAGAAGACTGGATCAATCGGGATCCCGATTGCAGACACCGAGGCGAGATTGGTCGACGCCCTGACGGGGCAGGACGTCCCCATTGGAGAGGTCGGCGAACTGTTTGTCCGAGGCCCTCAGGTTATGAAGGGCTACTGGCCCACGCCCGGCGCGGGTCTATGCGACGGCTGGCTCCCAACCGGGGATCTGTGTCGAATGGATGAGGATGGGTACTTTTATCTTGTCGACCGCAGCAAGGACATGATCAACGTCTCTGGGAACAAGGTCTACTCAGCAAGAGTTGATGAGGTTCTCTTTGAGCATCCGGGCGTGGCGATGGCGGTGACAATTGGAGTCCCCGATTCCGAGCGGCCGGGCAGCGAAAGAGTCAAAGCCTTTATCGTTCCCAGAGAAGACTACCAAGAGACGATCACGACCGATGAGATTATTGCGTTCTGCAAGGAAAGACTTGCTCCCTATGCGGTTCCCAAGCTGGTGGAGTTCAGGAAGAGTCTCCCTCTCACAGTTACAGAGAAGCTCTTCAAGAGGCAGTTGAGAGACGAGGAGATAATCAGACAGCAGAATCGGCAGGACCCTGCAGGGCAATAGCCCCCCCCACACTCGCTGGAGCCGGCCGAACGATTGCGCGAGGTTAGACCGTTCCTCGCCCGGTCGTGCTGCCTGGCCGCGGTCGGATCCGCTGAGCCCAAAAGCGCCTGAACCGCATTATGACATAATGGTACGCGAACTTGAACACAACATCGGGATCCAGGTAGGGAAGTTTAGTGCGGCCCAGGTCGGCAATCCAAAAGATGTTCTCCGCCACAGACACCGGGCAACCCCTGACACGGATAACCTGCTTGCGGCCGGCGCGCACCCGCTGGACAAGGTACCCAAAGATCTTGGCCAACAGGTCGCCGCTGGTGGCGTGACGAGGATCATACGTGTCGCGATACCGGTATAGAAACGGTATCTCCACCGGCTTGCCGCAGACTTTACCCTTGTATTCGGTGCAATCCCCCATGAAAACCACTCGCTCGCCCGGCTTGGCCGGTATCTCCCCCTCGTATGCTCCAAAGACCATGTGGAGCGGCCGCACCTCCCGGTAGACATCCGGTTGAATCGCCTGAATCACGTGCATCGCCTCATACAGGGCGCCCGGACAGCCCCCCCAGCAATAATCGGCCTGCGCCGATGTGCGAGCCGGTTCTGGCGGCGGACCAGCGTAGGTCTCCAGACCACTTTTCTCGTCGTTGAATATCTCTTCAACCCGATCCAGTGAAAGCTGAAATCCCTCGCTGAACGCCTGCGCTTGCTCCAACGATACGTCCCCGCTCACGACTATCTGATCCAGATCAATCGGGCCAATGCCTCGCTCGTGAGAGATGCGGATATGATCTACCTCGGCCGGGTCAAGCCGGGCAATGTGAGTGCATACCGCGTCCACCGCTACCGGGTTAGTTCCCATGATAATCAACCCCAGCGGGAAAGGGGTGGGGGTAAGCATGGTCTTTTCCCCGGCGATGATGCCATCAATAGCGATGAAACCAGGTGCGACAACCTCCTGCAGGTCGGCGATTTTAGTGTGCAACTCATGGTCGTGGTCAATCAACCGGTGGCTGTCGTCCTGGATGCCGATATAGTTCTTTAGCGCAAAGGTGACTTGCGTCCACGGATGAGCTTTGAACTTGGGAGCATTGACCATGAACTCGCAGTCGGCGACTGCCTGGGGGATATAGATGTAGGAGCGGAGGGCATCTGGGTGGGCTAGCGGCCGCTCCACCTGGCGCATCTCGTCAAAATAGTACGACTTGACTCGGTGACGGCGAATCACCGGCCGGTAGCCGGCCTCGGCAAAGGCGTAGCGGGTGGGGATCGTGATCCCGCAACGCTCCCCCACCGATAGCTCGCTGATGCCGCCATCGCCCGCCTTGAGCGCCGCCAGCAGTCCATCCAGGAATTCCGGCCGCGTAAAAGCATGGGCATAGTAGCGGGGGTGAGCGATCACGCAATTCGGTTTGACCATCGTCCGGCCGCGGGGGCGCACTCCCAATTCTTCCATCCCCTCCTGGATAATGTGGCTGATCCGGTCTGGATCGTATTCGGTGCAGCGCCGCAAGATGACCCTATTGCTCATCACTCCTCCCTCATCTGGAGAACCATTGTACGCATGGGTTCCAAAGATGTCAAAACGGTGTCAAGCAGACCGCTGCCCTCTGCTGCCGAGCGGCCTGTTCGCTCCCCATCGTTGCTGGACCGGACCGGATCCGCTCGGTGCGGCCGCAAGTGGATTCCCCGTGGGTCATTCGCTCGGATCTCCAAGATCACCCTTTGCCCCACACCCGTCAAGCCCCATCCTCAAAGACCGCATCGGCCGGCATGCCTGGCTTGAGCCGGTGGTCCGCATTGTCCAATCGGATCTTGATCGCAAAGACCATGTGCACCCGCTCTTCCTGGGTTTGAACGTTCCTGGGTGTGAACTCGGCCTGGGAAGCAATATGGGACACCATCCCCGCGAAAACCTCGTCGAATGCATCCACCATCACCTCCACCGGTTGGCCCAGTGATACCCGGCCGAGATCGGCCTCTGGTACATAGACGGTGAGCGTCACCTCATCCAGGTCTGCCAGAAGAAAGAGGGTCCCGCCGGGTGCGGCCAATTCGCCCAGATGGACCAGTTGCTCCGTGAGTATCCCACCCACCGGCGCGTGGAGAGTCGTTCGCTCCAACTGGATATCAATCGCCCTCAATGCAGACCCGGCCGAGGCCAGCACTGCCTCCGCCTGGGCCACCTGCGCCTCCAGCACCGCGATCTCTTCGGCCGTGGCGCCGGCCCGGAGTTGAGACCGCAACGCCTCCGCCTGGGCCAATTGCCCCTCAACGACCGCGACCTGCGAACGTGCGGCCGGCACCTGCGCTTCCGCCAGCCTGACCTGTCCATCAGCTATGCTGAGACCGGTTTCTGCCTGATCAAGAGCCGCTTCCGCTGCCTCTACACCCGCCTGGCCGATGGCCACCTGCGCCTGAGCCGCGCTCTCGCCTGCCCTTCCGGCGGCGATCTCATTGCTCGTTGCGCCAGCCCTTGCCAGGTCGAGCTGCGCCTGGGCAGCATCCCGGGCAGATTGGACGGCCTCCATCTGAAAGCGGGCCTGCTCCTCCGGTACACCCCCGATATTGTTGTCGGTCAGTTGCCGGTGAACGCTGGCCGCAAATCGCAGTTCCGCCTCAGCCTGCGCCAAAAGAGCCTGGTACACCGCCAGTTCCTGGGGTCGGGCGCCGGCCTGCAGTCGGGCGAGTTCCGCCTGCACCCGGGCCAGGTCCGCCTCGGCCGCGTCAAGCATTCCCTCGGCTTGGGCCAGAGTGGCCATGGCCACCTCCACCACGCTTTGGGCCTGATTCGCCAGGCTGGCGCGCGCCGTCTCAGCCGCGATCTCTGCTTGGTCCACCACGGCCACCGTGCCCGCCACGCTGCCTTGGGCAGAGGCGATGGCTCCCTCCGCCGCAGCGATCTCGTGCGCTCGCGCGCCCGAGGTCGCCGCGGCGAGTTGCGCCACCGCGGCGTCCACCGCCGCCTGCGCTTGAGCCACGCCTGCCTCGGCCCCCTCCCTTTGAACCATGAGAGCCGCCCGATCAAGCTGGAGCAGTGCATCTCCTGCGTCTACTCTATCCCCTTGCCCGGCAAATAACTCGACCACGCGCCCCCCCATCTCGTGAGCAATAGCAACGTCCTCCGCCTCGATGGCGCCAGAGGCCACCAGCGCACCTGTTTTCGTGGCCGGCGGACGCGCCGGCTGGGGGGAACTGCTGCCGGTCGTCTCGCCCTGCATCTCGGCAACGAAATCGTCCCAGGCGGCCGGATCAGCCCGAAAGTACAGCCAGCCGATACCCGCTGCTCCTGCTATTAGAGCTATCACGACCACCAGGATAACCACGCCTTTTCTCATGTCGCTCCTCCAATACGGTATCGGTCTGCGCAAACCGGGCACGTACCACCAGTCAGAATCTTTACCCTGCATCTTGTGGGCTTTCACGCACACTCGCAATGAACACATCCTCCAGAGATGGAACGATAACGTCAATGCTGTGTACCTTCACGCCCCCTGCCTCCAGCGCCTGCTCGACCTGCGGCCGGTGCGCCTGAACATCCTCGCTCACCAGATGGATGAGCGCGCCATAGAGCGACACATCCTCGAAGAGATCTGTTCCCCTGAGGACACTCATCGCCGTATCCGGCGCGGAGCAGTCGATTTCCAGCACCTTGCCGCTCATCTTCTCTGCCTTGATTCTTTCCGGCGAGCCGAGGGCCACCAGGCGGCCGCGCTGGATGAAACCGAGCCGGTGGCAGTGTTCGGCCTCGTCCATATAGTGAGTCGTGACAAAGATCGTTCGTCCCTCGTCCGAGAGGTCATAGAGCAGATCCCAGAACTCGCGACGGGAGATGGGGTCCACTCCGGCCGTCGGCTCGTCCAGGAAGAGCATCTGTGGTTCGTGCAGAATGGCGCAGCCCAAAGCCAGTCGCTGCCGCCATCCCCCGGAGAGGTGTTCGGTCAACTCGCGCTCTCTTCCCGCCAGTCCGGCCATTTCCAGGATGGCCTCCTTGCGCTCCTGTAACCGACGGCCGCGCACCCCATAAACGCCGCCAAAGAAACTCAGGTTCTCGGCCACAGTGAGATCGTCGTAGAGGCTGAACCGCTGCGACATGTACCCAATGCGCCGGCGGATCTCGATCGCCTGGCGGACGACGTCAAACCCGAGCACGGTCGCGGACCCCTCGGTAGGATCGAGTAGACCCAGCAGCATACGGATGGTAGTTGTCTTGCCCGCACCATTCGGCCCCAGGAAGCCGAATATCTCACCCTGATGCACGGTGAAACTGATCCGGTCTACTGCGGTGAAACTATCAAACCGTTTGGTCAGCTCGATCGTCTCAACCGCACTCTGCCTATGTTGCGCGTCCCGTCGAGCGGGCCGGACGCTATCTCCAGCTACCATATCCTTCACATGACTCAACGCTGCTGCCTGGTTTGACTCGACACGGATGTGGCAGCGCTGGCTCGCCCATGATCGGTATCCGTACTTTCACTGCAGCCGCCGGCGGCGGAGCAGCAACACGGTTCCGGTGTAGATCGCCGCACCCAGCCCGGCAATCGCCAGCAACTCTCGCCAGAACACGGAAACTCCTGCCCCCTTGAGCAGGATGCTGCGAAAGACGACCAGCCAGTGCTTTAAGGGAAAAAAGTTGGCAATGATCTGCATGAAACGCGGCATCGTCTCCACCGGAAAAGCATAGCCGGAAAA
>DAOUVM010000093.1 GCA_030667645.1 Ardenticatenales bacterium
CCTCTATCTCTCGTACTACCTCGGCATAGCCTCGGGGGCGGCGATTGTGCTCGTGTGCACCGGGTTCTTTTTGCTGGTTCTGCTGCTGGCGCCCGGCCGCGGTCGGCTGTGGGCTTGGATCCGCATCAAGAGGGGCGGTCACGACATTCCTTCGCACGGATAGCTACCAGCGACCGGCGACTTTTGGCCGGGCTGTGCGCCACCCCTGCCTCTCTCTCCCGACGCCGCCCACTTTCCAGGACCGTCACTTTGCAACTGGTCACGGTTCCGTCCCAATGTGTTAGACTTGCCGCCATGATCGAGGCAGAGATCAAGACGCTTCAACTTGAGAACGATCGGCTGCCCATTGAGGTGATCGTGTTGCAGCAACAGGTGGCTCAGTTGACGAAATGACGCGGATTGCCCAGTTGGGATACTGACAATGGGAAACCTCCCCTTGCGTCAGGCGGCGTCCGTGTCCGTGTCTTGACAAATGGGGAACAAGAGAGTATAATGGGAGTGGTTGGCAAGCTAACGCCTACAGTAGAAGACTAACGCCTAGAGCGGGAGAGACGAATGATGGGTGAGCCGATTCAGAGGCTGGTGAAACTGGGGTTCTCCGAGTATGAGGCCAAGGCGTATTTGGCCCTGCTTGGCAAGAGCCCGATTTCCGGCTATGAGGTTTCGAAACTTTCTGGTGTGCCCCGCTCCATGATCTACGAAGTGGTGGGCAAACTCACGGCTCGCGGGGCGGCGATGACGCTCCGAACCGGCGGTAGCGTCAAATATGCGCCCGTGCCCGCCAAAGAATTCCTGGATCAGCTCGAGCGCGAACGCGAGGAGCTGATCGAATCGCTGCGGGAGGACCTGGCCGCCATTGCTACCCCTACCGACCTGGAATACGTGTGGAATATTGAAGGCCACGACAATATCATGGGCAAGGCGCTGGAGATGATTGGTCAGGCAAGTACTCAGATCTACCTGGCCATTTTGCCGGCCACATTGCCCGCCCTGCAGCCCGCTCTGCAAGATGCCATCGGCCGCGGGGTGAGGGTGGTGGTCTATACGACCGATGCGGCCGGCGTGCGAGGGGGACAGGTGGTCGTGGCTCGCGTATTCGAGGAGACGCTTGGCCAGGCCAGGGGCCTGAGGCTGCTGCTGGTGGTCGATGGCGCCGAGGTGCTCATCGGCGAATGGCTGACCGCGCATCGAGCCCGCGCGTCCTGGACCAGCAGCCCGCTCCTGGTATTCATCGCCGAGCACCACCTGAGGACGGATCTGTATCTTCCTCAGATCCTCGCTCTTTTGGGTGACCGGGCGCTGGACATCATCCAGGAGGAGGACCGGGAGCTGTTTGCTCACGCTCTGGAGAGCCAGATAAACCACTAACCGGATTTCCTATTCGCTGTTCATTCTCTAAAGGAGGCGACAATGTCGAACGACGCGGCTTTGATGATCCGAGGACTGCGTAAATCGTACGGGAAGGTCCGTGCGTTGCGCGGCCTTGATCTGGAGGTACGGCGCGGGGAGATATTTGGCTTTCTGGGGCCGAATGGCGCCGGCAAGACGACGACCATCCGCTGCCTGCTGGACCTGATCCGGCCGGACGGCGGCACAGTGCGAGTGCTGGGAATCGACCCCCAGGCCGACCCGGTGGCTGTCCGCGCTCGGACCGGCTACTTGCCGGGAGAGCTATCCCTCGATTCGACTCTGAAGGTCAGGGGGCAACTGCGCTACCTGAACGCCCTGCGAGGGAACAAGACCGACTGGAGCTATGTGCGCCGGCTCGCGGAACGGATTGAGCTGGACCTCCGGTTGCCCATCAGGAACCTCTCCAAGGGGAACAAGCAGAAAGTTGCCGTAGTGCAGGCGCTGATGTCGCGCCCCGAGCTACTGCTGATGGACGAACCCACCAGTGGTCTCGATCCCCTGATACAGCAGGAGGTGTACCATTTGCTGGCCGAGGCCCGGGCCGACGGGGCCACCGTCTTTTTTTCTTCCCACATCATAGGCGAGGTAGAGGCGCTGGCGGAGCGGGTTGCCATCATCCGCGAGGGTGTGATCGTCGAGGAGGCCGAACCCAGCCGGCTGGTCAGCATGGCGTTGCGCCGCGCGCGAGTGCGCTTTAGAGAGGCGGTTGACGTTGCTGCCCTGACCCGGGTCGAGGGCATCACGCTGCTGTCCGAGAGCGATGGCCAAACCGCCCATCTGCAGGTGGAGGGCGAGATGGACGGCCTCATCAAGGCGCTGGCTGCCTTCCCGGTCACTGACTTTGAGACCGAACGACCCTCGTTGGAAGAGATCTTTCTGGCTTTCTATGCGTCTAGCGATATGGAGGACAACTAACATGTTCGCCGAATTCAAACACACCATGCGCCGCCTGCGTGGCCAAATGATCGGTTGGGGCATCGGCCTTGCTCTCTATGGTCTGCTGATGGTATCCATGTTCGATTCCGTCGCCGGCATAGAAGGTCTGGAGGAGATGATGGCGAGTTATCCGCCAGAGATAATGGCCTTCGTTGGGGACGTGGTGGAGATTTCTACTCCCAAGGGGTATTTCAACATCTACTACTCTAGCTATATGACGGTCATCGTGGGCATCTTTGCTGTCGGTGTGTCCGCCGGTCTGCTGGTTGGCGACGAGGAGAAGGGAATCTTGGACCTGGTGATGGCCCATCCCGTCAGCCGTACGGCGCTCTTTACCGGCCGGTTGCTCGCCTTTGTGGCCGCTACCGCGGTTATCTTGCTGGCAGGTTGGCTGAGCTGGGTTCTTCCCTCAGGAGGCAGCGGAATGGACCTGACCTGGATACAGTTCCTGCGACCGTTCCTGCCCCTGTTTGCCCAACTGCTTCTCTTTGGCACGCTGGCGCTTCTGCTCAGCATGATCCTACCCTCGGTTCGGATCGCCAACATGATCACCGGGGGTCTCCTGATCGGCAACTTTCTTGTCATCGGTCTGGCCAACACCAATGAGACCCTGCAGGCAGTGGTCGAATACACCCCGCTCCATTATTATCAGGGCGGCAGCGCCATCAGTGGACTGGACTGGGGATGGTTGGCGGGCCTGCTGGCGGTGTCGGTAGTGCTGGCGCTGGTCAGTTGGCAGCGCTTCCAGCGGCGGGATATCCGGGTGGGAGGGGAAGGCGGCTGGCGGCTACCCTCTCTGTCACTGCGTCGTCCCCCGAGCGCCCGGGACCGACAGGGCGCATAGCCGGGTTTGCGGGTTGGCGGCGTTGATCCCGTGACCTCTGTCCAGGGCGGTGAGTGGTGACCGGTGACCGGCTGCAGACGCTGGGTCGTCGATCCTGCTCGCCGGCGCTGGTTGCTGAGAGAGGGTGGGAGGTTGTCATGAGAATTCTGGTCTACGGAGCGGGACCGCTCGGCAGTCTCTTTGCCGCGCGGCTGCAACAAGGTGGGCACGACGTGTCGATCCTGGCGCGAGGGCAACGCCTGGCCGATCTGCGCCAACATGGGATCGTGCTCAGAGATGCAATGACCGGGCAGCAAACCGTCACCCGCACCAGGGTGGTTGACGGGCTTGCGCCCGGTGACGCCTATGGCGTGGTGCTGGTGATCATGCGCAAGAATCACGCGTTGGACATCCTGCCCATCCTGGCGGCGAACGAGCATACACCCAACGTACTCTTTCTCATGAACAACGCGGCCGGTCCAGGGGAACTGGTGGAGGCGCTCGGCCGGGAGAGGGTATTGATCGGGTTCCCGAACTCGGCCGGATACCGGGAGGGGCACGTCGTTCATTGCCTGACGGGGACAGAGGGCGATGAGGCGATGATTCCCTTTGGCGAGGTCGATGGTCGCATCACCGAGCGGACTTGCGACGTGGCTCGCGTGCTAGAGAGTGCGCCCGGTTTTGGGGCTGAAATCCGGACTGATATGGACACATGGCTAAAGTACCACGTCGCCCTCCTGATGCCCTCGCTCGCGCCCGCACTCTATATGGCAGGAACCGACAACTACCGGATGGCGCGCACGCGGGATGCGGTTGTGTTGGGCGTCCGCGCCATCCGCGAGGGGTTCCGAGTGCTGCGGGCGCTCGACCTGCCCGTCACGCCGTCCAAATTCAAGCTGCTTCAGTGGCTGCCGGAACCGCTGCTGGTCTTGATGGTGCAGCGCCTGATGGCTGACGTCAAGATGGAAACCGCGATGGCAAAGCACGCCAACGCCGCCCGCGACGAGATGAAGCACCTGGCTGACGAATTCCTGTCCCTGGCGCGCACCACGGCCGTAGCGACCCCGACCATCGATCGCCTTTACCCGCACTTTGATCCAGAGTCGCCTCTGATGCCGGAGGGCAGCGCCGAGATTCCGCTCGACTGGCGCGGGGTTTGGATTGGGCTCGGCGCCCTGGCGTGGTTGCTGATGGTGCTGGCGGTCGTCGCGAGGTTGCTCAGGGGCAAGCGAGGGTGACGTAACGGCCGCGGACGTGGCCGCGCTTGTGGATCGCATCTGACGGGGGATCGGCGCCGTTGATAACACTGGCTCTATGAGAATGCAGGAGGGACGACATGAACCCCCAAACCTCCAAACCGGCGACACGGCCCAAACCCCGGTCAGAGATTGCGGCCGGGGTTCGGCGGCGGTTAACCCAGGTCGTCATCACTATACTGCTCCAGGCGTCGATTCTCTACGTCGCGTCGGATCGGCTCGACTGGGTGGCGGCGTGGGCCTACATCGCCGCAGGACTCGGTCTCGTAACCATCAACGCGCTGGTCGTCCTACCGAGAAACCCGGAGATGATCGCCGAGCGCGCCCGGACGAATGGGGACACAAAGACCTGGGACAGAACTCTCACGCGCCTGGCACTCATTCCCACCCTGGGCACGTTGATCGTGGCCGGGTTGGATGCCCGCTACGGCTGGTCGCCCCGGCTGCCGGTGGGGCTCCACATCGTGGGTTTGGTGCTCTATGTCCTGGGGCAGGGCTTGTTCAGTTGGGCGATGGCCTCGAACAAGTTCTTTGCGACCACTGTTCGGATCCAGGTCGACCGGGGTCATACCGTCGCCGCCGGTGGACCCTACCGCCTGGTCCGTCATCCGGGTTACGTCGGATACGTCACCGCCGGGCTCGCCACCCCGCTGGCGCTCGGTTCGCTCTGGGCGTTCACCGCGGCGGGGTTGACGATGTGCCTGCTTGTCGTTCGTACGGCGCTCGAAGACAAGACCCTGCTGGAGGAGCTCGATGGCTACCAGGATTATGCCGCACGGGTGCGCCATCGCCTCCTGCCGGGCATCTGGTAGCCACCACAGCGCCGATCATCGATCGCTGTCCAGGAGAGATCGAAACGAGCCTGATATGCCTGCAACGGCGCGACGATCAAATCGCCAACCTGGCCCGTCCAGAGTGTTCGTGAGAGCGATGCGGCAGATTGCTGCCTTTACGGTGCTCATGGCAGCGAGCCTGTTCATCTCCTCGGGCCGCCTGGACTGGGTGATGGCGTGGGTCTATTTGGGCGTCTACCTGGCTGGCCAGTTGGTCGCTACGGCCGGGGTGATGCGATCGTGCCCTGGGTTGATAGCGGAGCGCGGCCGAGTGCAAGAAGGCACCAAGCGATGGGATAGGCCGCTGCTTGGACTCGCCGTCTTGCTGGGCCCGGCGGCGATGTGGATCGTGGCCGGGATGGATATGCGCTTCCGGTGGTCCCCGCAGGTCCCGCTCGCGCTCCAGGTCTCCGCGCTGCTGGTTGCCGTACTGGGCTCCCTTCTGGTTGCCTGGGCGATGCGGTCGAACGCCTTTTTCTCGGGGACCGCTCGCATCCAAGAGGAACGGGGCCACGTCGTCGCCACGGGCGGGCCGTACCGCCATGTACGCCATCCCGGCTATGCCGGCGGGATTCTCTTTGATCTCGCCACCCCGCTGATACTTGGTTCAGTGTGGTCGTTCATCCCATCGGCTCTCACGATAGCCGTCCTGGTCGTCCGCACGGCGCTCGAGGATCGGATGCTGCTGGAAGAACTAAATGGCTACCAGCAGTGTGCCGGACGCGTGCGCCACCGTCTGCTGCCGGGCATGTGGTAGCACCTTACTGAGAGGGGGGAGGCGCCGGCGCGTCTGCGGAGTAGATCACGCAGACTGGTGACACGGTCCCGCAGCGTCCACCGGCCGGACACCACCCGCGAAGCTTCCCGCCACCAGGGGGATTGCCTCCCCCGCCATCCCCCGACCACCACCGCCTCTGAAATCACCTCGTGGACCCGCTCGGCCAACCTTTCGCAGAAACCAGCAGCAAGCTCCTTGTCAGACGATACGCACTGTGAGCGCCACCCACGATTGGCTGATGAACAACCTGGAAGAATGGCCAGATAGGCCACACACGATTCGCACCCGGAGCCGACCGGACCCGAGTTCCGTTCCTATTGGGCTACTATTCTGCGAAAACTGTCCTTCAATTCTATCCTGCATCAAGCTCCTTTCGGAGCTTTTCCAATGCGTTCATCAACAGCCCTTGTGTGATATTGGAGCCCCGTCTGAAATCTTCCGCATCTGCACAGAGCAGGTACTGTGTCTTTGGCAGCTACGATGTTCCACCGCTCATTTTCTCGCTGGCATTCAGTGGCATCTTGCCGCTTGTTTCGCTCATTTTTGCCGGCATCTAGGCAAACACGGCCGAGACCGATGGAATCTAGATTTGCTCAAGGAACGGCACCGCGATACAATGTCAATCGGTTCGGTAAAGAGTCCCATTGGGAGACATTGCTCGGAGAATCTCCAGAATATGCGTTTTTTTGGGGAGCTTCTGCAGCCATATTCCGTATAGTCATCTCTTGAGGTTATTTATGCAGAGGAGTTCTGTAGAAGTATTAGTTGGCAGGCAGCGCAAAAACCAGGAGTTTTGAGATGAGAAATAACATTCCGGAACCTATAAAGAGAATCGCAAAGAAGTTGTTGTTCCCTACACCATCTCATTTATCAAATAATCAAATACAAATTGACAGGGATGGAATGGAAATAATCGAGGAATCAATCAAGAAAAATTATCATACGGGTTGGCGAAGCGAAAGCAACTATTCAAAAGAGATGTATGAAAATGACCTCAATGCACATCTATATAGAAGACTAGAAAGCGACCGAAGCATGGTTGTCCCTTGGCTAGATAATGCTACAACCTTACAAGATAAGCGTATTTTGGAAATAGGTTGTGGTACTGGTTCTTCAACTGTTGCATTAGCGGAACAGGGTGCAAAAGTTACTGGTATTGATATTGATGAAGGTGCGTTATCTGTAGCAAAAGATCGATCTAGAGTATACGGCGTAGAAGCCGAATATAAAGCTTTAAATGCTGATCAGATAATGGACGCTTTCGGCGCTGATGCGTTTGATATTGTCATATTCTTTGCTTGTCTTGAACATATGACAATACCGGAAAGACTGACTTCATTAAGACATGCATGGGAAATGCTCTCCAATGAAGGTCTATTAGTAATTGTCGAAACACCAAATCGCTTATGGTATTTCGATGGCCACACTTCACAATTACCTTTTTTCAACTGGTTGCCCGATGAACTTGCCTTTCGGTACTCCAAATTCAGCCCGAGAAATAATTTCCGTGAGTTATACAGAGAATATTATGCAGACTCGAGAGAACACTTTCTAAAAAGAGGAAGAGGCATGAGTTTCCATGAATTGGAAATGGCTATATGCCCAGCGCAGGATCTTAATGTGATTAGTAGCTTATCTACATACGAAGGGATAAGGTACAAATTGAGGCGATCAAAATTGGAACGCAGATATAAATCTCTTTTGATGAAAATTTATCCGAATATTCATGAGGGATTTTTTGGTAACTCTTTGTATTTGATTTTGGGAAAAAAATGACAAGAATAAAACAGATTTACTTGCTTGATGAGTCAAATGCCTGCTAACAAGGCGCTGCACCGGACAGCAATTCCGCTGCGCTCCATTGCCGCCGGTGAGCTTTAGCGTTAGCCATCCAATCCGATAGAGATAATGTCAAATGTTGTGGATTAGGAGGCATGGGCGGCGTATGCCAGTGAGGCGCTCTTGACCAGCTCGTCATCCTTGTTGTCATCTTCAGGCCAGTAGTCATCTCGAAACATCTCGTGTTCGCCGTCCGGGAACTTGGTGCTTACCCCCAAAAACTGTACCACGAGCTAAGGTGGATATAATTGACCTGATTCGTGGAGGGCAGTTCGATGATAAAACGACGCAAGCGGCACAGTGCTCAGTTCAAGTTTGGGATCGCCCTGGAAGCGGTCAAAGAGCTCAAGACAATTAATCAGATTGCCA
>DAOUVM010000084.1 GCA_030667645.1 Ardenticatenales bacterium
GCGCGCGCATAGCAGAAGCCAGTGTCACCATTCAGGCAGGACGATCTCCAAAGGGAAGCAGACTGATGCCGAGGAGGGCGATGAGAGAAACGGCCGTCAGCGCCAGTTGTTGTACTGGGCCGACGCCGTCGTGCCTGCCCGCGCCGATCATATCAGACGCTAGGATGGCAATGAGCGCTGTCAGCCCCACTGCCAGCAGAAACAGTCCAAGGTGCCGTTTGGTTACCATCACACTCGCTCTAGTCAGAGTTCCACGCTATTATAGCCGAATCGCGGCCGGTTGAACAAATTCAGCAACTGGGGTTCGGACCTGCGTGCGGACGCATGCGTGTGATTGCGCTCCCTTGCCGGCCATCGGAGACAAACGATGGGGGAGCACATGGCAAAGCCATCTTGTTGCCCCTCACAATCTCACGTCTTGGACACCCGGATTGGTGGTTTCCTGGCCCATGCCTGAAGCTCAACTGCAACTCTGACTGGCCGGCCGCGTAGTGGGGGATAGTGATAATGGAGACGAGTGTCTGGCGTTGCCCACCGGGCCAAATGAGCGCCATGGGCAGGTCAAGGAGTGACCCATATGAACCGATCTGTAGCTGCTTACGAGCGCAACTGGGCGGCGCTGGCCCACGCTAGCGCGCTGCTCACGGTCCTGGTGGGATTTCTCACCGGGGGGGTCGGCAGCATCATATTGGCTCTGATCCCGGTGGCAATCTATGTTGCTTTCCGTTCCAAGTCGCGGTATGTGGCATTTCATGCATTGCAGGCAGTCACGTTGCAGCTTGCCGGTCTGATCATCTACGCCACCGGTCTGATCATCCTCATCATCGGGACAGTGATCGCCTGGGCGGTGACCGGGCTGCTAGCCGTTATCCTGGTCGGGGTTCTGCTGATTCCCGTGGCTGTGCTCGTCACCCTGGTGCTCGTCCTATTTGCTCTGTTGTTTCCGTTGTCCCTGTTGGGCTATGCGCTCCATGCAGCCGTGGAGACAGGTCGGGGGGAGGATACTCACTATCGCTGGATAGGTGAGTGGCTGCTGGAGATGGAGCCGTCCTGGTTTCCCCGGTAGAGCGGACTCTGGCAGCCCAACACAGCGACTGAGGATTCGGTCCATTACCGAGGGTCTCCCGGTCCGTGAGCGGCACCGGGGCGGGAGATTATCGTCCCCCTGTCGCGTGTCGTTGACAACTCTTTCCCTTTGGTCTAGAATAGCAGTCGCTCAGTAAGCGAACGCGAGTGGAGCCTTGACCGGGGAGCGCCCATGGGTTGTCGCTCGCTTTCTTGTATGTGCTAGCCAAGTGCCGGAGAAAGCCGGGAGCTGCAGCAACATGAATGAATACAAAACCGAGCAGATCCGAAACGTTGCCTTGATAGCCCACGGAGGGGCGGGAAAAACATCCTTGGCCGAGGCAATGCTGTTCGATACGGGTGTTATCACGCGGATGGGGAAGATTGAGGACGGCAGCACAGTCTCCGATTTTGATGACGAAGAGATTCGTCGCACGATGTCCTTGAGCACCAGCTTGATCCCTTGCGAGTGGAAAGGACACAAGATCAATCTGCTGGATACGCCTGGCTATCTCGATTTCGCGGGCGATGTCATGAACGCCATTCGGGTGGTAGATGGGGCGCTGATTCTTATTGACGCTGTTGCCGGGGTAGAGGTGGGCACCGAACTGGTTTGGGGATACGCTGACGAGAGGGAGCTGCCCCGGATGGTCGTCGTCACCAAGATGGACCGCGACAATGCTGATTTTCAGGTCGCATTAAAGGCGTTGAACGGCGTCTTTGATGCCACTTTTGTTCCGCTTGTGCTTCCAATCGGCAAAGAGCAGGGGTTTGAGGGGGTGCTGGATCTCATCTCCATGAAGGCGCGCATCGGGGCAAAGGGGGAAGCTGGCGATGCGCCGGCCGATCTGGTTGATGATGCGGCAGAGTGGCGCGAAAAGCTGGTCGAGGCAGCGGCGGAGGGGGACGATGATCTGATCATGAAGTACTTTGAGGACGAGGAGCTCACCGAGGATGAGATTAGAAGTGGCCTCCAGGCGGCCATGAGAGCAGAATCGCTCGTCCCGGTGTACTTTGTCTCAGGTACTGCCAACGTAGGGGTGGTTCCTCTCTTGGAAACGATCATTGATCTGTTTCCCTCACCAGCCGATGCAGGAAGCGATGAAGGTGAGGGAGCCAAGGAGATCGAAACGCTGCCAGTCGATAGCAGCGCGCCGCTGGCGGCCCTGGTCTTTAAGACCTTCACAGACCAATATGGCAAGAGATCCTTCTTTCGGGTCTTTTCTGGGTCCATCGAGTCAGACAGCCGTGTGCAGAATTCCAACAAGAGGCAAGAAGAACGAATTGGTCAGTTGTACGTCATGTGCGGCAAGGAAGCCTTGCCTGTCTCCCGGCTCGCTGCCGGCGATATTGGCTGCGCGGTCAAGTTGGGAAACACTGAAACGGCGGATACACTGTGTGATCGAGGGCATCCCATCACCATGAAGCTGGCTAGCTATCCCACTGCCGTTTATGGGGCTTCTGTTCACCCTCGGACCCAAGCTGACCAAGCCAAAATGGCCAGCTCGCTCAGTCGCCTCTCGGCCGAGGATTTGACTCTGAACTGGAGGATGGACCCGATCACAAAGGAGACGATTCTCTCCGGAATGGGTGATGTACATCTGGTGGTGGCTATCAAGCGGGCAGAGACGCGGTTCGGAACCCAACTGGACACGGCCGTTCCCAAGGTGCCTTATCAGGAGACAATCACCAAGGCGTTCTCGACCCGATACCGTCACAAGAAGCAGACCGGTGGGTCTGGCCAGTTTGCCGAGGTCCACCTGAGAGTGGAACCGTTGGGACGCGGCGAGGGGTTCGAGTACCTCAATGAGGTCGTTGGTGGCCGCATCTCCCAGTCGTATATCTCCTCTGTTCAAAAGGGGATAAAGCAGGTGATGGCACAGGGAGTCATTGCCGGCTATCCAGTTGTAGACGTGCGGGCCGCCGTGTATGATGGCAAGGAGCACCCGGTAGACTCGAAGGATATCGCCTTTCAGATCGCCGGCCGGGAGGTCTTCAAGCTGTGTGTTCAGGGAGCGGGCCCTGTGTTGCTGGAGCCGGTATATGACGTCAGTGTTGTGGTTCCCACAGATAACATGGGTGACACGATCGGAGATCTGAACACTCGCCGGGCACGCGTCCAAGGGATGGACCAGGAGGGAACCAAGGGCGTGATTCAGGCACAGGTTCCGTTGGCAGAGATCCAGCGCTACGCCAATGATCTACGGTCGTTTACTGGCGGGCGGGGTTACTATACTCTCGAATTCTCTCACTATGAAACGGTGCCCGCTCACGTCCAGAAGGAAATTGTTGAGAAGATCAAACGCGAGAAGGAAGAAGCTTAACCGGTTCGAACCCGCCGATCAGCCGGCTTTTTCCGAGTAGGCCTGCCCACAATGGGGTAGGCCTTTTTTTTCCTACAGGCTCGTTCTTTTGCGGGCAATGCTCAACAGCCAGAGCAGGAGCCCCTGAAACAGGGATCGTCTCTCCAGGGCACAAAGCCCGGCGTGGTAGGCAGCCACCGCCTGATGCCATTGCCTCTGCTTCATCTGTGCGCTTCCCTGTGCCATCAGCACCGCTCCTTGACGGTTGCCGTCTCCCAGATCGGCAAAGATCTCGGCTGCTCGGCCATAGTGGTGGATGGCAGTTTCTCGTTCTCGAACCCCGGCGTACACACTGCCCAGGTTCCCCAGCGCTTGGGCTGCCCTGCTCAGATCTCCCAGTTCCTCGAAACTGTCGTGCGCCTCCTGCAATGCGGCCACCGTCGCTGTCTTTCGGCGCTCAATCCGGTGAATCACACCGATGTTGTTCAGCATTTCAGCCGCGTTGAGAAGGTCGCTGCCGGCAACGAATGCCTTCCGTGCTTCCGAATATGCCTCCAGGGCTTCAGGATACATGCCGTCACGGAAATGGCGCAACCCTTTTTCTACCAGCGAGTCTACATCCCGAGTTTCTGTCATTGCGTTTCCCAGGAGGGAGAGTGCAGCCAATCAGATAGGGCTCTGTTCCCTCTTGCCGTGTGCCCGATTGTCCACACCCTGCAAGTACTAGTTCAATAACAACTTGCGGTTTTGGGACCGCTCTACCCGTGAATCACCATTGAAAACGGGAAGTTATTCCTCAACAAGTACTAATACGTGATTTCCAGCAGGGACTCGGCAATCCCTCGCAACTCCCCGGCTGGCATCTTGCTCAAGCGAATGGAGGTTTGCAGGTAGTCGGTGTTGAGTGGATCGATCACAAAAGCCTGCACATCTTCTGGCAGGTGCTCGAGTGCACGGGTCTGGCGCATCCTCTGGTGGATCGGGTTGTGCTCGTGGTCCAAGAAGGTCTCTAGAGGTGTCTGCAGGAACTCTGCCAACACCTCCAGTTCCGTCAATGGCACAGCGGTCTGCCCTTGCTCGTACGCAGAGATCCGGCTGACCGGCACTCTGAGTCTCCTGCTGCATTCGTGCTGTGTTTTCCCCAGAGCCAATCGCGCTGTTCGCAGCAAGGCCCCCACTATGCGTTTGCGCAGAGTGAGCAGTTCATCCATTGGAAGCTGTTTCTCCCTGGTGTCCTCTAGCATCTGGTCACCAAGAAAGTGCTCCACCGGTACGTCAACCAGGTAGGCAAACGCCTCAAGTTCAGGAAGCGAGATTGATCGCTCGCCACGCTCAATGTCAGACAATCGACTTGATGGCATTCCCAGAAAGGCGCTGCAATCGCCCTGGCTCTTGCCGGCCGCCAGTCGGGCATCTCGCACGATGACCCCCAGGATCTTGTTCCGCAGTAGCTGTCGCTCATCAGATGACACGGTGGCCTCCTTTGTCTCGCTGGCATCGATCGTGCGCTTGGCACGTCTGCCACTCTGGAGGGCAGAGGAGTGCAGGTGAGATCCGCAGAGCCAGCTTTCCTGTGGCTCATGTTACCAGAGAACCGTAGGGTATGCAACTGGGCTATTGGAGAGCGTAGAAAAACAAGCGAGGCGTCGTCCCCTCTGCAGTTCCGCTGCTGAGCAAAGAGAGCTGGCAGGGGTGGAGACTGGAAGGGGTATTCCTGCTTTCACATCTCCCTTACCCCGCGGCGGGCGCTTTTCCACACTACCCGCCTGCATTGGTGGCGAGCCCACGAGCAAGGGTGTTTGAACGTTATCCGTGGCACTAGGTCAGGTCTAGTTTGATGTGCAGCTCTTTAAGCTGGGCTGGTGTCACTGTGGACGGGGCGTTGGCCATCACATCGGCCGCGCTCTGGCTCTTGGGGAACGCAATGACTTCGCGGATATTGGGTTCCCCGGCCAGCAACATCACCAGCCGGTCAATGCCGGGGGCGATGCCGCCATGGGGAGGGGTGCCATATTGGAAAGCTTCCAGGAGATGCCCGAATTGCTCTTGCGTGCTGCTGGCGCTCAGGCCAATCAGGCTCATCACCTTTTCCTGCATTTCGCGTTGGTGGATTCGGATGCTGCCGCCCCCCACCTCGTATCCGTTGCAGATCAAGTCATATTGGTCGCTCTTGACCGCCCCGGGATCGCTGTCCAACAAGGGGATGTCCTGCGCCTGAGGTGCAGTAAAGAGATGATGGCTGGGGTCCCAACGGGCCTCATTGTCGTTCCACTCGAAAAGCGGAAAGTCAATCACCCAGCCAAAGGCGATCTCCTCCGGATCAATGAGTCCCAGACGTCGGGCCATCTCCCCTCGCAGAGTGTCCAGCGAGGCGTTGGCCACCTCTTGGTCAGCAGCCACCATCAGCAGCAGGTCGCCTGGCTCCATGTCGGCCGCAGTCATCATCTCCGCCATCAACGGTTCCGCAACAAACTTGGCGATGGGGGAACGCACCGACCCATCTTGTCTGAGCGCGATCCAGGCCAGCCCTTTGGCTCCTTTGCCTTTTGCCAGCATTTCCAACTCTGTTACCTGCTTGCGCGAGTAATCGGCACAGCCCGGTGACCGCAGTCCCTTGACGACTCCGCCGGCTGCCTGCACTCTCGAAAAGACCTGGAATTCGCTCCGGCCAGCGATGGTTGTCAGGTCGGCCATTTCCAGGTCGTACCGTAGATCGGGCCGATCAGTGCCGTATCGATCCAGTGCTTCGGCATGACTCAGGCGGGGAAAGGGAACTGACTTTATCCTCTTATCGCAGGCGTGGGCCACCATTCCAATGATCAGTTCTTCTGTCAATTGCAGGATGTCTTCTCGCTCAACAAAGCTCATTTCCAGGTCCAGTTGCGTGAACTCGGGCTGGCGGTCAGATCGCTGGTCCTCGTCGCGGAAGCAGCGAGCTATCTGAAAATAGCGCTCATAGCCGGCTATCATGAGCAACTGCTTGAGCTGCTGCGGGCTCTGGGGGAGGGCATAGAACTTGCCAGGGTGAACTCGGCTGGGCACCAAGTAGTCGCGGGCGCCTTCCGGAGTGCTCTTGAAGAGGATGGGGGTCTCGATTTCGATAAAACCTCGTTCGTCCAGGAAATCGCGGAGGAATTTGACAGCGCGATGGCGAATCATCATGTTGCGCTGCATTCGCTTGCGCCGCAGGTCTAGGTAGCGGTACCTCAGACGCAGCCCCTCTTCCTCATCCTCTTCCCGGCTAATGAGGATGGGCGGGGTCTTGGCGGGGTTGAGTAGGGTCATCTGGCTGGCGACGGTTTCGATCGCGCCGGTAGGCATGTCAGGATTCTCCATTCCCGCCGGCCGGAGTTGGACCTCTCCCTTTACCCTGATGACGTACTCTGGACGGACCGTGTCGGCTACAGTAAAGGCGGCAGGAGAGATCTCTGGATTGGCAACTATTTGTGTGATTCCATCCCGGTCGCGCAGGTCAATGAAGATCAACCCACCTAGATTGCGTCTCCGGTTGACCCAACCGGCTAGTGTGACTGTCCTCCCGGCGTCTTGCGCGGATAGCTCACCGCAATTGCATGTCTTTAACATGAATGCCTCCCTAGTGTGAGATCGAGCGGGGAGTACCGGTGCCTGCCATCTGGAGTGCCACGCTCAAAAAAAACCGCCCACTTACCAAGTGGGCGGCCTGGTGTGTCAATCAATGCCGCTGGGTCAGATCATCCATCGGCCCGAACGGCGCCCACCGTGACGATTGGTGATGTCGTGTGGATTGTCGGGACCATTGCTGATCAGGGGTAAACCCGTCGGAAGTGTCGGCCAGCGGATTGCAGTCTTGGTTCTAGTCGAGCGCCGAGTCATTTTCCTCTCCTCATCTCCGATCGGTGGAAATTATATCATCGGGCCCGTCGATCGTCAATCGATCGACTGTGCAATGAACCAGAGCCGGGGGCAAATGCTGGATTGTGAACCTGGATTACTGGCGCCATGCACGCTCGTTCGTCCGTAGATCGTGGGCCACAGTTTCCACCCACTCCCATTTCTCTCTACCGGCGCCGCCACCAGCGTGGTATAATCGGCTATGGTCGATCTAGGTATCATAGCCAGCGGGCCTCCTCACCGGTCAATGGCTGGGTGATGACATCATGTCCTTTGTTCACCTTCACGTTCATAGCGAGTACTCTCTGTTAGATGGCTCCGGCCGCATCCCTGCGTTGGTTGCTCGGGCAAACGAACTGGGCATGCCCGCGCTGGCGCTGACCGATCATGGCACAATGCATGGCGCCATCGACTTTTATCGCGCCTGCCGGCGGGCGGGAATCAGGCCGATCATTGGAATCGAGACGTATTTGGCCGCGCGCGGTATGACGGATAGGTCCACCCTAGAGGACCGCCAGCGCTCGCATCTGCTGCTGTTGGCGATGGATGACACGGGGTACAAGAATCTGCTCAAAATCGCCAGCGACTCTCAGTTGATAGGGTTTTACTACAAGCCACGGATTGACAAAGAGTATCTTGCGGCGCACAGTGCGGGAATCATCTGCACGTCAGGTTGCCTGTCAGGTGAGATTCCGCGCCATCTGCGGCAAGGGAACACTGACGCTGCGAATCGAGCGGCCGAGTGGTATCTGGATGTCTTTGGTCGGGAACGGTTCTTCTTTGAGGTGCAAGATCACGATATTCCTGAGCTGGACGAGGTCAATCGGCATCTGGTAGGGATGAGCAAGCGCTATGATGTTCGCCTGGTGGCCACCAACGATGTGCACTATGTCAACCGGGAAGATGCAGTAGCGCATGATATCCTGCTTTGTATCCAGACTGCAAGCGTCCGCGCCGAGCGCAAGCGGATGCGCATGGACAGCGACACCTATTTCCTGCGCAGTGCAGATCAGATGGCTGCGCTCTTTCCTGATCATCCAGAGGCATTGAAGAACACGCTGCTGGTGGCAGAGATGTGCGACGTCGACCCGGAACCGGAAGGGTACCATCTGCCGCTCTTTCCCATTCCGCCGGATCACTCTGGCGCCGACGCATACCTGCGGCACCTCTGTCTGATCGGGCTTGAGAGCCGCTTCGGCGCTCAAGCCGAATCGCCAGAGGTCATGGACCGACTCGACCACGAGTTGACAATCATTCACCAGATGGGTTTCGA
>DAOUVM010000082.1 GCA_030667645.1 Ardenticatenales bacterium
GCCAACAAGTATTCACTGGCGTGGGGAATTGCTCAGGCACTGGCTGCTGAAGGGGCGGAGGTTGGGTTCAGTTATGCCATAGAAAAGCTAGAGCGGCGCGTCCGGCCGTTGGCGGAAAGCATTGGCTCGCGCTTTGTCGAGCGGTGCGACGTGACAAATAGCCAAGAGATAGTGGACGTGGTTGCCAAAGCGGCCGAGGTTTTTGGCCGGATTGACATGCTGGTGCACGCGGTTGCCTTTGCAGAGACGGATGATCTGAACGACCTTTTTCTGAATACGTCGCGCGAAGGTTTTCACACCGCGATGGACATCAGCGTCTACTCACTGGTGTCACTGGCGCGGGCGGTCCGCCCTCTCATGAGCGATGGAGGGTCCATTATCACGCTCAGCTACTATGGCGCGGAAAAGGTGGTGCCCCGCTATAATGTGATGGGAGTCGCCAAGGCGGCGCTGGAAGCCAGCGCCCGCTACCTGGCGGCCGAGCTCGGGCCAGAGGGAATCCGGGTCAACGTGATCAGCGCCGGACCGGTCAAGACCCTCTCGGCGGGCGCTTTCCTCGGTTTCAGGGACATGTTGCGGTATGTAGGCGAGCACAACCCTCTACGCCGCAACATCACGCAGGAGGAGGTTGGCAAGACGGCAGTGTACCTGTTGAGCGACCTGAGCAGCGGCGTCACCGGCGAAACGCTGTATGTCGACGGCGGGTACAATATTCTGGGGATGACGGAATCGATGGAGACAAGAACATGACGGTCACCACCCATCAACTTGAATTCAATACTCAAGGAGACGCCGAGATCCAGGACCTCACCGGCGCAGTGACCGAAGTGGTGGGGGGCAGTGGGATGAGGAATGGAATCGTCACCGTTTTTTGCCCCGGTTCCACGGGCGCGGTGACGACGATAGAATTCGAGTCCGGCGCACTGGCTGATCTCAAGCGGCTCTTTGACGAGATCATTCCCCAAGACCGGGATTATGAGCATAATCGGCGCTGGGGAGACGGCAACGGGCATAGCCACGTGCGCGCCGCGCTGCTCGGCCCCAGCCTGTCGGTGCCGCTGGTTGACGGCCGATTGACATTGGGCACCTGGCAGCAGATCATTCACGTAGACTTTGATAACCGGCCGCGTCGCCGCAAGATCACAGTGCAGATGGTGGGAGAGTGAATAGGGAGCAGCGAATGGACTATGGAAGAATTCTCGGCCGCGCCTGGGCGATCACCTGGCGATGGAAAGCGCTTTGGGTCCTGGGATTCCTGACGCTGTTGGGCAAGGGAGGTGGGGGATCCAGTGGCAACGTGAACTATGGGTTGAGGTACGGGGATTTTTCGCTGCAGCCGTACCTGATGCCCGGCCTGGTCAGCATCCTTTTCGGTCTCATCTGTCTGGCGCTGTTTGTCGGGATCGCATTCTGGGTGGTCTCTATCATCGCCCGCGGAAGCCTCATCAGCGGGGTGCAGCAGGCGGAGGTAGAGGGTGATACGAGTTTCGGCCGGGCCTGGCGGGGAGGCGCAGACCGGTTCTGGACGCTGAGCGGTGTTTGGGTCGTGACCTCTGGCCCCATTCTCCTTGCGGTGCTCGGCGGTCTCGGCGCTCTATTTTTACTGGCCGTCAGCGCGGGAATCACAGCCGAGTTTTCTCGTCCGGCAGTCGTCCTGGGTGTCCTGGCGCCGACGCTGATCTGCGGGATCCCTTTCTTTTGCCTGATTGCTGTCGCGGCCGTTGTGTTGCAGCAGATCCGCATCTATGCGGAGCGGGCGGCCGTTCTCGAAGAGTTGGGCTGGATTGATGCCTTACGGCGGGGCTGGGAGGTGATGAGGGAGAACATTGGACACACCATCGTCCTGTGGTTCATTCTCCTGGGTGTCGGGCTGCTGATTGGCTCTATGATCGCCGGCGTGCTGTTTGTCTTGAGCGCTCCGCTGGCGGCCCTGGTGGCTCTTGTTCTCGGCAGCACCGGACCGAAAGCCTGGATGCTGTTGCCCGTTGGCTGTGGGAGCCTGATGGTGATGATCCTGGGCGCGGCGATTGGCAGCGTTCTGGAGACCTTTAATTCGTCCACGTGGACATTGGCTTACCGTGAATTGGCCGGCATGGTGGGTGAGCCTGCGGCGGAGCCGCCAGCGGATCTGGGCGAGGAGCGATAGGCTCGTGGTTCGTTACCCTGGAGATCTGCCTCTGTGCGTATGCATGGCCCAAGCACTTTGGAGTAGCTTCCTGTTTTGAATGGTGGATCACGGGTAGAGCGGTCGCAGAAGGACCAAGTTGTTTCTGAACAAGCACTCGGGAGACGTAGGTGAGTGTCTCAAAGCCGTTCCCGGCGATCACTTTGATATGGATGGTAGTGCTGCTGTCCGCTCTGACAGGCCTGCTCATCATCACCAACGCAGGAGGCAGCGGGCCGCCGCCGGTTGCAGGGGCGCCAGCCGACACGGGTCTGGCCCAGTCTGTCGATCCGGCCGTCGAGGATCGGCCGGTGGTGACTGCAAGCTCGACCGCGCCGGCCGGCGAGCTGGACGAAGAGGCCACCGCTGAAGCGACCCGAAAGGTGGTAGAATCCGCTGACGTCGATCGGGGAAGGATGACGGCTACGCCGGCCGCACAACCGACGGCGACGAGCCACAGCCCCACGAGGGTTGCACCGGCGACCGTGACCCCGGATGCCCAGGGGGTTAGTTGGCAGCGGGTCAGGATTCCAGAGTTGGGGCTCGCATTTGACCTGCCGGGAGCATGGGAACCCATGGATGGGGGGTGGAGGTGGCAGGCGAGTGGGGGCGGTGCGGCAGTGGGCGTCAATTGGACCGAGGAGGCGCCCGGCTGGGAGCCAACGTCGATGTTGCCTGCCTCATGGGAGCCGGTAGAGATCAGGTCTGTTGACCTGGGCTGGGCCCGGGGAAGCAGTTATTGGTACCGGCCGCCACACGGGGATGGTGAGCCGGGGCACGAGAGGCACGTCATCGTGCAGGCGGCGGGTGATGGTGCGTATGATTTTTATGCGAGCGGCCGGTCGCCGGCCGAATTCGCAACGCTGGAACCGGTCCTTGAACGGATGCTTGGCTCCATTAGCTATCGGGCCGAGCCAGATGGACCGGTTGAGGTATCGCTCCAATTTCTGACCGGTCTACTGCGGGATGCATCGGGAGCCAGCAGCACAAGTCTGCTCAGCCACCGGCTGCAGGAAGAGGTTCAGGGTGGCCGGCAGCCGCTCTCGCTTTTGAGTGTCCACGAGATCTATCACTCATTCTCCGTGTCGTGGCAGGCAGCGGCCGACGGGTACACCAGTGTGCAGGCGATTCTCAATTTCCCGGGGGGCGGAGTGGAGGAGCGCGTCCTTACGCTGGTGCTGCAGGACGGGATGTGGCGGATCGACGCCATCTCCGCTTGATCGTCGGCGCGGTTCAACTCTCTCTCGGTTGCATGGTGTGCCCCCCCACTGGTCTGAACGACGTTGGGAAACCATGGACAAAGGAGAGGAGAGAGACCATCCATCAATCACATGATGAGATTGTCCTGTGCCTGCTTTTGCCGGTCGCGAACCTGCCAGCGCTGAACTTGACCAATTCGAGTCGTTGATAGTACAATATGCTTTACTGACCCGAGCCGATCCCACAACCTTGTCGGTGCTTGACGGCCATCAAAAGGGGCGCCATGAATCAAGAGGAGACCAAAGACCAGTCGGCTGTCGAACTGACGCGAATTCGGCAACAGAGTGCTGACTGGGAGGTCAAGGCGACAGTGGGGGCCGGCGAGCGGACCTATCAGCAGGTTGTGGAGAACTCACCAAGCCCGATCTTTTCTGTTGGCAAGGATGGACTCATCCAGACGTGGAACCGGGCGTGTGAGAAGGTCTTTCAGTATGGACGGGAGGTTATTGGACAGCAGTATTCGATGCTTCTGTCGACGCCTGAAGACCAGATTGCCCTTGATGCCATGGTGGGACAGGTTTTTGATGAGCGCTCACTGAGTGGGGTGGACATTGCCTTGAGGCGTCGGGACGGAACCGACCGTTTCATGGTATCCCACTTTTACCCCCTGCTCAATGCAGATGGTCAGGTCCAGGCGTGTATCGTCGCCAATACCGACGTTACCGATCGCGAGCGATCGCAGGAGCTGCTGAGACGGCGCAACCGCGAGCTGGCTCTGCTGAATCGGGTGGGTCAGGAGCTTTCCGCCACGCTCGACGCAAATCTAGTGACCGAGCGATTGCTGCGTAAAGTGACCGAGATAGTCGGTACAGATGGGGCCTCTGTCTGGTTGTGGGACGAGGAGATAGAGGGGTGGCTGGTCTGCGGAACGCTGATCACGGACGGCAAGGTGCTTCCTCCCAATGGCCTGCGCCTGGGCCCGGGTCAGGGGATAGCCGGCTGGGTTGCGCAGAGAGGCGAAACCGTCATCATTCCTGATGTGCGCAAAGCCCCGCACTTTTTTCCGGGCGTGGACGAGCAGATTGGCTTTATGACGCATTCCTTGCTGGCTGTACCCCTGCGGGTTCGCGGGACCGTTCTTGGTGTATTGGAGGTAGTGAACAAGCTGCAGGGCGAGTTTGATGACAACGACCGCACACTCGTCGAGACTCTGGCCGCCTCGGCCGCCATCGCTATTGACAATGCCAGGATGGTCGAGGAACTGCGCCGATATTCCGCCGAATTGGAAGCCAGCAACGAGGATCTGGATGCCTTTGCCCACACTGTGGCCCACGATCTGAACAATCCGTTGACTCGCGTCATTGGCTTTGCGGAACTGCTTGAAGAGGACTATGGGACTCTGTCGGACGAGGATGTCCGCCGCTTTCTCCGCACGATCGCCAAGGCGGGCAACAGGATGGCCAACATCACTGATGAGTTGCTCCTGTTGTCCACCGTCCGGAACGTCGATGAGATAGAAGTGGAACCGCTGGACATGGACACTTTGGTGTCTCAGGCGCTGGTGCGGCTAGAATACCTGATCGAGGGTAGCCAAGCCCAGATCGCTTTTCCCGATACCTGGCCGGTGGCAATCGGTTACGGCCCGTGGGTGGAGGAGATATGGGCCAATTATGTCAGCAACGCTATCAAGTACGGGGGAGAACCGCCACAGGTGGAGGTGGGGGCAACCGTTCGTGACGACGGCACGATCCAGTTCTGGGTTCGTGACGATGGGTCTGGCCTGACGCCGGAAGAACAGGCGCGGTTGTTTACCCCTTTTACGCGGCTCCAGAAGCTCAGGGCAAAGGGGCACGGGCTGGGATTGTCCATTGTGCGACGCATCATGGAAAAACTGGGCGGGGAAGCAGGGGTAGAGAGCAAGTTGGGTGGGGGAAGCCTCTTTTACTTTTCCTTGCCGGCCGAAATCGCGGACTAGATCCGACCGGCTCGGGTCCTGGCATTGTTCAGAGCCACGCTACTCTAGCTTGAAAAAGCTCTCCAGATCAGGGTTGAAACCCTCTGGGCGGAAAGCACCGCTGCCGGGGTCCTGCACATAAACTCCCTGATACTCGCGGCGCACGACCCTTTCCAGCAGGGTGACAAAGTGATCTATCTCTGATTCGTTGCTGTAACAGCCCAGGCTGACGCGAACCAAGCCAGGCAGGTTGCTGCGTATTCCTCGGCGAATCTCATCCTGATACTTGACTGCTGACTCTGGATCGACCGCCAGCATGTGCAACAGGTATGGGTGAGCACAAAAGCAGCCGCTCCTTACACCAATGCCGCCTTCGGCGCTGAGGATAGCTGCGACCAGGTAGTGGCTCATACCTGGCACAGCGAATGGGACCGATGCCGTCCTCTCGGCCGCCCGCGCGGGATCAGTGGGTCCGAACAGTTGTATCCCTTTGATGCGGGTCATCTGCTGCAGCAGGTAGGTGGTGAGTCGGGCTTCGTGTTCCGCCACCGCCGCCATTCCGATCTGTTTGAGGTTGAGCATCGCCTGGGCCAGTGCGATCCCACCGACGACGTTGGGGCTGCCGGCCTCTTCCTTATCCGGAAGTCCGGCCCATCGTACGTGATCCAGAGTGACAGCCTCCACCGTGCCGCCTCCAACCATCTCTGGATCCCCCTGCAGGAAGGTCTCCCTTGGACCAATAAGGGCGCCGGTTCCATAGGGTGCGTACATCTTGTGAGCGGAGAGCACCACGAAATCGAGGCGACCTGGGTCATCACCGGCGCGCATATCCACCGCGCGGTGGGGCGCCAGTTGAGCGGCATCCACCAGGATCTCGGCTCCAATTGCATGGGTCTTTTCTGCGATGCGGTGAATGGGGTTGATGATGCCGGTGACGTTGGACGCGCCGGTGATGGCCACGAGCCGGACCCGGCCGGCGTGTTTGTCCAACAGAGAGTCCAGGTGCGCTTCATCCAGCGCTCCTTGCCCGTCCACAAGAACGCGCTCGACCTGGGCCACTGCACGCCAGGGGAGGTCGTTGGAGTGATGCTCCATCAGGCTGCTGATGACCACATCGCCGGCCTCCAGCGGATAGCGGCGGGCAAGCTTGTTCAACGCCTCGGTGGTGTTCTTTCCGAGAATCACCGTGTGCGTCCCCGGGTCGGCGCCAACAAAATCGCAGACAATCTCGTGGGCCTTTTCATAGGCCTGGCTGGCTACCTGGCTCTTGAAACCGGCGCCACGGTGTACGCTAGAATACCAATCCATGAATTCGTTGACCCGGTCAAAGACCGGCCGCAACACCGGGGTGCTGGCAGCATTGTCAAAGTGGATGTAGGTTCGGTACGATCCGTCCAGCAGCGGCACCTCGGTATCGATGCCGACAACGTTTTCGCGAACGTTCCGGATGGAAAGGGAGCAGGGACAGGGGGGTTCGGGAGTTCTCATTGGTGATAGTGTTCCTTTTTCGAATATGCGGTCTCGATCGGTCCTACTGCAGGTACCACTTTATGACCTGCTTGCCCCATAGCAGAGTGACCGTTGCCCCGATGAGGAGAAAGGGGCCATAAGGGAGATGGCTTTTCAATCGGCGCCGACCGGTCAGCAGCATGGTGAGGGAAATGCCCCCCCCGGCAAGGATTCCGATCAACAGCGCCACCAAGACCATGGGAAAGCCGACGGCCGCGCCAATGAACGTGGACAAGGTCACGTCGCCAAAGCCCATCGCCCCCGGCCCAAACGTCAGTGCTCCCACCAAGTAGATAGCGTAAAAGATGCCGAATCCAGTGGCCGCGCCGATCAACGACCCGACGGGGGTTATGGTAAAGGTGCTGGCCAGCAGAGCCAGGAGAATGGCTGGAAGGGTGATGACGTGCAGGATCAATCGATGCTCGACGTCGGCGATCAGGATTACCACAAAGATCGCAAAGTATAGCGACATGGCGATCAGTTCAGCCGGTAGGTGGTTGTACCGGCCCCACAGGAAGCCAAAGAGAAGCGCCATTCCAACCTCGACCGCCAGCGGCCGTCGCCGTTCCGGTGCGCCACATGCCGGGCACTGGCCGCGGCTGAACAGCAGGCGCGAAACGGCCGAGTAGTGCATCGCGCGGTGAGCTTGGCTGCATCGAGGGCAACGGGGCGGTCCCAGCCGGCGTCGTTCCGGCAGATCGTCCGCCAAGACGTTTGCGAGTACTCCTACCAGCCAACCAAGCAGAGCGTAGAGAAGGTATCCCAAGCAGTGTGCTCCGAACGTATGGGCCGTCTCCCGGCCCCAGTCGGCTGGATTATAGCATCGGGCGGCCGGTTGACAATGGTTTTGCCGCTGATACAATCTTCCCATGAAAGCCAGGCCACGGATAGATCGGGATCGCCTGAGTATCCTGCTGGGAGGGGCGGGCACGTGCTTGATCTTGAGCAGGATCTTTCAGTTGCCGACCCAGCGATATGGTATCCAAGCACTGGGCTCGCAACTGGGGGTGGAACTCTCAACTCACTGGTTGATGACGGCGCTTGCGGTTGGGTTGGTCGTTGCCCAAGGGCGTCGGCTCTTTCTCGATCATCCCCTTTGCCGTGGGGGACAGGCTCTTGTCTTTTCGATCCTCCCAGCGCTGACCGCGCTGGTTGTGGGGGCCCTGTTGGCACGGACGGAGGGATTGCAGAGTTGGCTCCTGACGTTGGTCGCAGGTCTAGTGGTTCTGGGAGTGGTGACGACCCATGAATTCAAATCGTTGGACCCGTCAGAGTTGGTGCGCCCGGGGTCTCGCGTCCTAACTGCCACCCTGGTCTATGCGACAGCCTTGATCCTCCTGACGCTGATCTTCACAGCGCGCCTCCGTGCTTTGCTGGCAGCGCCAACGGTGTTTGCCATCACCAGTCTGTTGACGGTGCGTTTCCTTTGGAGCACAGGTCAGCGATCAGGCCAGGTTGCCATCTATGGCGGCATCATTGGCCTGGTTATGGGTCAAGCGATATGGGCGCTCAACTACTGGCGGATCAGCCCGCTCTCCAGCGGTCTGCTCCTGCTGATGATCTTATACGTGGCGACCGGTACGGTGCAGCAGTCTCTGCGGGGCCTGATGAGCGGTCGGGTCCTGGCGGAGCATGGCGTGGTCGCGGTGGCAGCGATGGCTGTCATTCTTGGCCTGAATCCCTGACCCGACCTCGTCGTCTCTCTCCCACCGAGAGCGAAAAGCACTCAGAAAACGATAGCTTGCC
>DAOUVM010000025.1 GCA_030667645.1 Ardenticatenales bacterium
ATCATATCTCCTCCGTTTTGGGAGGTGCAACCAGCGGCGAACGCGCCTTTTTCAAACCTGTTCCCGTTATCGTCTGACACGCGCCAACCTAAAGACGACTTTCATGGGAGAACAGCCCCAGATGTCCGGTCACCCGCAGTTTGCCACTGGCCTAGAGGGAGTATCTCCCTGGCGCAGCGCCCGGTGGGCCAGCCGAAACTCTGCCCGGAAATACCTTGTACATGGCTCACGAGGCGGGTTCAGTCACGGTCTCTGACGGATGGAGGCCAATTCGTGCACGCCTGGCCGAGACGGCAGACTCGAAGTGATGTAGGATATCGCCTGTTCCCTCACGACTCCCGGTTGAGCGAGAGCAGTCTACCATACGCATGGAAGGAGCGCAAACCGGCCGGTGGGAGTGTCGAAAGACAGACATGGCGCCTCGCTTGTTTTTCCACACTCTCCGTCTGCCTGGTTGCTCCGTTCAACGACGTGTGGGACAATGTAACCAATGGGAGGCATCGAGAAATGAAGGCATTGACAGTAGATATCGGCACCGGGACTCTGGACATCTTTCTGTACGATTCCGATCTGGACCTGGAAAACGGAATCAAGCTGGTTGTCCCGTCCCCCACCATGGTGTTCCACAACCGCATCCGCCAAGCGACTCGCCGGGGAGAGCCGGTGTTAGTCACCGGTCGGCTGATGGGCGGCGGGCCGGTGAGTTGGGCGGCAACCGATCATCTGCGCGCCGGCTGCTCTCTGTATGCCACACCGCCTGCGGCCCGCACGTTTGACGACGACCTGGAGGCCGTGCAGCGCAAAATGGGAGTCACACTGGTGAGTGACGATGAGGCGGCCGCTCTTGGCGAGGGCGTAGTGCGGTTGGAACTGCGGGATTTTGACTATCATGCGATCAAAGCCGCTCTAGCGAGATTCGGCCATCGACTGGACCCTGATGTTCTGGCGGTGGCTGTTTTCGACCACGGTGACTCGCCTCCCGGCTATTCGGACCGCCAGTTTCGTTTTGACTATCTGGATCGACGCATACGGGCGCGGAACAGGCTGAGCACCTTTGCATTCCGGGCCGAAGACGTGCCTTCTGTCATGACCCGGCTGCAAACAGTGGCCGAGTCGGCGCAGGAGCTGGACCTCCCGCTAATGGTGATGGACACTGCGCCGGCGGCGGTGCTTGGCGCCACGCTGGACCCACGCGTAGGTTCCCGGGAACAGCTCATGGTTGCCAATATCGGCAACTTTCACTGCCTGGTATTCCGTCTGGGTCCGGCCGGTATTGAAGGGGTTTTTGAACATCACACCGGCGAGGTGACCGCGCAACGGCTGGACGATCTGGTCGAGGGTTTGATGGAGGCGAGACTGACACATGCCGAGGTGTTTGACGAAAAGGGGCATGGTGCGCTCTTGTATAACCGTACCCCCATGGCCTGGCCGGCCGATGATTATGGTGTCGTCGTCACCGGCCCGCGACGCAGCATGATGCGTTCGAGCCGCCACCGGCCGTACTTTGCGGTCCCGTATGGTGATATGATGCTGACGGGTTGCTTTGGCATGCTGCGAGCGCTGCCAGATGTGTACCCCGAGTTCGCGGAACCGATTCTGAGCTCGTTGGAGGGAGCACCAGGCCGGCCGCCATGGGAATTGCGGTAGCTAGCGCCCATCGCAAAGCACTCAAGAAAAGCAGCTTTCTGTTCTGAACGGTGAATCAAGTGTTGAACGGCCACAGCGATGCCAGGTTGCTCTCAGGCAAGCACAAAAAGGGTTCGAACCGAACGAGATGCGCACTCTTGGATTGGCGCCGCGGCTAGCTAGGCGAGATACCCATGTCCAAGGTTCTGCACCGGCGCGCTGGAATTGGGATGCCCGGCGGCTTGCGGACGAGATTCCTTTCGTCATCTCTCAGGCGTCCCCCAACGCGACCGATCGACGTGGGGGGCGGCTGGGTGGCGACCATCACATGAGCGTTCACGACGAGTGACTGTCGTGATGGATCCGAAGCGACTGGGCTATCAACTGGCTGTGCGGGACTTTCGCCGCGCACGGCGCAGCGCCGACCTGGAACGACTCATCGCGAAACTGACCGGCCGGCCGGCCGATCTGCTCTCCTACGAGGATGTGCGCACGAGGCTCAAGGCCGGGGGGGGGACAGCCAGGGGACTGCAAGAGATCCCTCTGGACGCCATTGCGGGGAGCGTGGGGCGCTATGCCGAGTTCTCCCGCAGCTTTCTCCCTCGCCGGGACAGCGCCGAGGACCGGTGGGCGCGCGTCAAGGCGCGGGTGACGGACATGAAGGGATGGCCGCCCATTGAGGTCTATATGATTGGCGGTGTCTACTTTGTGCTTGATGGCAATCATCGTGTATCCGTGGCGCGCCAGTTGGGCGTACCCACTATTCGGGCAAATGTGACCGAGGTGCACACCAGGGTCCCTCTGTCGCCGGATGTCGGACCCGACGAGTTGATCGTCAAGGCCGAGTATGCCGGCTTTCTCGAAAGAACTCGCCTGGATGAGCTGTATCCGGACGAGGATTGGACGGTGACCGCCCCAGGTCGATACGGCCTATTGGAGGCTAGCATTGAGGCGCACCGCCGCTTTCTAGAATCTGGAGAGCGGCGAACGGTTTCCAGCAAAGAGGCGGCGACTCACTGGTATGACATGGCCTACCGGCCGGTAGCTGAGATCATACGCCGACGTGGGGTACTGCGCGATTTTCCTGGCCGCACCGAGACTGACCTCTACCTCTGGCTCGGCCAGCACCAGGCGGAACTAGAGGCGTCGTTGGACTGGAAGATTGACCTCGCCGAAGCGGTGGTGGACCTGGCGAGTGAGTATGGTGACCGGCCTGGGCGACGGGTCGCGCGGGCGGGAAAAAGGCTCCTGGACGCCGTGATCCCTGCTGGCCTGGGTCCCGGGCCGCCGCCAGGGCATTGGCGCGAAACCTGGGCGTTGGAGCCAGACGGCGACCAGGTTCTCTTTCAAGACCTCCTGGTCCCTCTCAGCGGCGATAGAGATAGCTGGCGCGCGCTGGAACAGGCCCTGGAGATTGCCGGCCGCGAGGGTGGCCAACTGCGCGGTCTTTATGTCGTAGCGAACGAGTCAAAAGTGAACGGTGAGAGCGCCCTGAAGGTACAGGCACGCTTTGATCGCCGCTGCAAGAGAGCAGGGGTGCCGGGGCATCTCGCGATCCGAGCCGGCAAGGTGGCGCATCAGGTGTGCCGGGGTGCCAGGTGGGCCGATCTGGTTGTGCTGAGATTGGCGCACCCTCCTGCGCCGCATCCGATTGCTCGTCTGGGATCCGGGTTCAGGACATTGGTGCGGCGCTGCCCCCGGCCGGTCCTCGCGGTGCCGGGAGAGGTCTCTCGCTTTGAGCGTGCTCTACTGGCGTATGATGGCAGCCCCAAGGGGAACGAGGCGCTCTTTATCGCTTCCTACCTCGCCGGCCGCTGGAACACCGCGCTGACGGTGGTCACGGTAGTTGATGAAAGAGCTGCGTCAATGCATCGGGACGCGCTGGCACGGGCGCGGCAGTATCTGGAGGTGCACGGCGCCGATAGTGGGCGGATTCGGTTCGTTAAGGAACGGGGACGAGTCGCAGATGTGATCCTGAATCTGGCTCGCGAACACGCCGTCGATCTGCTCGTGATGGGAGGGTACGGCTTTAGCCCGCTGGTGGAAGTGGTGTTGGGTAGTGCGGTGGACCAAGTGCTGCGCGAGAGCAACCGGCCGGTACTGGTCTGTCGCTAGGCATGGTGGCCAAGGAACAAGGGGGAACGGCGTGCTGTCCATTTTCCGATGCCCTCTATACCACGAGGCGCCGGGGATGCGGGCGGCCGAGCAGTGCGGGCGTGTTGAACTCACCTGTATGATCAACCGGCGATCGAGCCAAGTCGATCGTGGCGCCTGCTCGGACGCCACCCCCAATGGGGTCCGGGTCCCTTTCCCGGCTCCGGTGGTCGTAGGGCTGGGATTCGAACCCGATCTGGGACACTCGGGCAAGAGCGCCGCGTCCCTGACGCGGCCGGACGGCCGCAACAGGGCGAAAAGGCAGAGAATGGAATTGCGTTTGCCTGCCCGGCGTGCTACAATCTGGTCATGAGTCGCCCATCTGAATCAACTCGTCCGACCCTGAATCTGAGCCTGGGGCTCTTGATTGGCGGCGGCGCCTGTGTGTCCATCTCTATATGGGCTGATGCCATCGGCCTCGATCTGACGCCTGGATTCGGTCTGATGCAGACACTGGGGCTGTTGGTTGGCATTACCATGATCACGGGAGCCGGTTTTGCGTTGGTGATACGGTGGCGGCCGCCTGGCCGCAAGGGATCGTTGCTTGCCGACGTGGGGGTACGAATGGGACTGACCGGCCTGCTGGCCTGCTACGTTGCTGGTCTGGCCGACATGATTGGAGTGGGGACCCATCGGGGTCCAGGCTTTACGCGGCCGTTCCTTGGCCCCCTTCAGTTGGGCGGATTTGCGATTGGCTTGCTGATCCTGGGTGTGGGGCTCTTGATGTATTGGCTGGGCAATCGGGCCGAGGCGCCGGAGCCGGACAGTCCGGAAACATAGTTTGTGGTTTGGATGTGCTCTTGTTATAATCCCGCCAGCACAATAACAACTGAATAGGGAACGGCAGCGCAAGGCCCTTGTCTGGCACAAGGGTGACGAGGTGGAGGTTCCCACCCGCTCGGGTGGGCCGACTCTGTCGGAAAATCGAATGATCAGCGGATGCCTCCAGGGTTTGCCACGCCCCTAGCTGTTCCGCGTAGAATGAGCGACTGGACAAACCCCCTGGCAACAGGGTAGACAAAACCGGTCGTAGTGGCCGTCGCTAGATGACGTTGCTAAACGCGGAGCGTTCCCAAGATTTGTTTGTGCAAGCACGCCTCCAGGCGTGCTTCTTTTATGTCCCAAGGAGGTGGAGATGGACAAGGAGCAACTGCTAGAACGGGTCAGGGCAGACTGTGTTGTTTTTGTCAGCCTGCAGTTTACCGACATCATGGGGGTAATCAAGAGCGTCACCATCCCGGTCGGAAGGCTGGCGGAGGCCCTGGAGCGAGGCGTCTGGTTTGACGGCTCCTCCGTCCAGGGGTTCGCTCGTATCCAAGAGGCGGACATGTTCCTGGTACCAGATCCGAGTACGTACCGCGTCCTCCCCTGGAGTAGCCAAGATCGGTTACGTGCGCGCATCCTGTGCGGTGTGCATGGCCCAGATGGCGAACCATTCAAGGGAGACCCGCGCGCGGTGCTAAAGAGAGCAGTGGCGCGAGCGGCGGAGATGGGGCTGGTCTTTAACTGTGGGCCAGAGTTGGAATTTTTCTTGTTCAACGACAATGGGCGAGGAGCGATCCAGCCGGTGCCCAATGACGTGGGAGGGTATTTTGACTTTTCTCCACGTGACACGGCCCAGGTCGTGCGGTCAGACATTGTCAAGGCGCTAGAGTCGATGGGGATGGAAGTGGAAGCATCCCATCATGAGGTGGCGGCCGGCCAGCACGAGATCGATTTCGCGTACGCAGAGGCCGTGACTGCCGCCGATCACTCTGTCAGTTTCAAGTACACAGTCAAGGCGATTGCGGCTACCCATGATCTCTTTGCCACATTCATGCCCAAGCCGATCTTTGGCGTGAGTGGCTCTGGAATGCACGTGCATCAAAGCCTATCGAGCCCCACCGGGGAGAACCTCTTTCATGACCCGGACGGGCTATTCGAGCTTTCCGAGATGGCGCTCCAGTTCATTGCCGGTCAACTCCAGCACGCCAGCGCGCTGGCGGCCATCGTAGGTCCTACGGTCAATAGTTACAAGCGGCTGGTCCCGGGCTATGAGGCGCCTGTTTATGTCTGCTGGGCACAGGTAAACCGATCGGCCCTGATCCGCATCCCACGCTCTTCTCTCGGCCGCGAGGACTCGGCGAGGGCGGAATTGCGCTGTCCCGATCCCAGTTGCAACCCCTACCTAGCCTTCGCCGTTATGTTGGAGGCCGGGCTGGATGGAATACGCAATAGGATGATGCCGCCGCCCCCGGTCACCGATGACGTATACGCGTACTCTCCGGCCGAAATGGCAGAACACAACATCACGACTCTGCCGGGCACTCTCGGGGACGCCCTAGCCGCTCTGGAGGCGGACAAGGTGATACGTGGAGCGCTCGGTGAGCATGTCTATGAGGTCTTCCATCGGGCCAAATCGGCCGAGTGGGACGAGTACCGCATTCAGGTAACTGACTGGGAGCGAGAGCGGTACCTGGAGATTCTCTGACGTCCGAAGGTTGCGGTGCGCTTGGCCGGTGTGCGCGCCGTACGACGGGAGTGGGGAGGCAGAACCCGTCGGTGCCCAACGCGCAACGCATGTGGTATAATTCGCCGGTATCGCCAGCCATTGGGCTGGCGATTCCACGTCCCCACAGGGGACAATCCCTTTCGAGGAGGGATCGATGCAGCGTAGCTACCATACCGGGCGTTGGCTCTTGTTCATTCTCTCTGTCGTTGCTGTGTCTGTGTGGGTTAACCTCCCTGGCACAACCAACGTGCTGGGGAGGGATGTAGGTCTGCGGCAGGGACTCGACCTGCAGGGCGGGGTCCAGGTCTTGCTGGAGGCAGATCTGCCCCCCGGGCAAGAGGTTGATTCGCAGGACATGCGGGTTGCCCGCAACATCATTGAGAACCGGGTGAATGGCCTGGGTGTAACGGAACCGGTGGTGCAGCTTCAGGGCGATCGGAGGATCATCGTAGAGTTGCCCGGCATCCAGGATCCAGATGAGGCGGTCAATACGATTCAGGCTACCGCCCTCCTGGAATTCATTGCCGGGCACAGCAACCTGCAGGCCGGAGATGTGGTGTATACCACGCATCAAGCCGGGAGTATGGCCTTCGACGTCGTGGATCCCGCGCTGACCAGTGTGCAATTCGAGACGGTGATGACGGGAGAGGCGCTCAGAGACGCCGGTGTGGATCGTGATCAAATGGGCCAATTCGCGGTGGCGTTCAGACTCAAACCGGAATGGGCTGGTTTTTTCGAAGAGTACACGGGCGCGCACAAGGGCGAGTTTCTGACGATCGTGCTGGACAAACAGGTCATCTCCAACGCCGTCATTCGGGACGCGATCGGCGAAGCGGGAATCATCAGCGGTGGAGAAGGGGGGTTTGAGTACGAGGATGCCCAGCGCCTGGCTACGCAACTGCGCTATGGCAGCTTGCCCATCCCCCTACGCGTCGAGGGGAACACCAGCATTGGACCGACTCTGGGGCAGGAATCGGTCGAGGCCAGCGTCCGGGCCGGGACGATCGGGGTCGCAATCGTATTGGCTTTTATGGTAATCTACTATCGGGGGCCCGGGGTACTGGCAGCGCTGGCGTTGGTCATCTATGCACTCATCAACCTGGCGTTGTACAAGTTCGTTCCGGTAACCCTCACTATGCCCGCGATCACCGGTTTTTTGCTCTCCACAGGCATGGCCGTGGATGCCAATATCCTAGTGTTTGAGCGGATGAAGGAGGAGCTGCGTGATGGGCGGAGCCTGCGGAGCGCGATCGAGAACGCCTTTGGCCGCGCCTGGACGTCAATCCGGGATTCTAACCTCTCCACCTTGATCACCTGCGCCATTCTCTTTTACTTTGGCTCCAATTTCGGGGCCAACATGGTCAAGGGATTCGCGTTAACTCTGGCGTTGGGGGTGATGATCAACATGTTCACTGCTATCATGGTCACCCGAACCTTTATGCGGCTGGCAGTGGGTTGGTTGGGTGACTGGCTCAAGACGCATCAGTGGAGTCTGGGAATCTAGGCAGGGAGTCGATTATGTTTAGCATCGTTGAGCGGCGACGGTGGTTCTTTCTGCTTTCGGGGATGGTCATCCTGATCGGCATTGTCGCCATGGGCTATTCCGTCGTGACACTGGATACCCACACTCCGTTTCCGTTGGGAGTAGACTTTCAGAGTGGCACTCGCTTTGTGCTCTGGTTCCAGGAGCCAATCAGCGAGGGTGCGATTCGGGATGTATTCGCCCGTTTTGACGTAACCAACCCATCCGTCTCCCGGTTGGGCGAAGAGGAAGATAACACCTGGCAGATTCGGTCCGAGTTCATGTCGGCCGAAGATTCCCAGGCGGTCAAGGCGGCATTGGCATCCGAGGCTCCGATCGATGACAGCAAGTCCGAGGTCGACAGCGTTAGCCCGACGGTGGGGGCAGAGGTGACCCGCGCGGCCGCTCTTGCCGTATTTGTCGCTGCTGTGGCGATTCTCCTGTTTGTGGTCATCGCTTTCCGGCAGGTTCCCAATGCCTTTCGCTACGGCGCCTGTGCGATCGTTGCTATGATGCATGACATCCTGGTCACTATGGGCTTTATGGCGATTGCGGGTCTGGTGATGGGGTGGGAAGCAGATGCTCTTTTTCTGACAGCCATGCTGACGGTGATTGGTTTTTCGGTGCAGGACACCATTGTGGTTTTTGACCGCATCCGGGAGAATATCCCCAAGCGGAAGAATGAGGCCTATGAGACGATTGTCAACCGGAGCATTCTAGAGACACTGCATCGATCGCTGGCAACGCAACTCAATGCCGTCTTTGTCATGATTGCGCTGCTCTTGTTCGGCGGTGCGTCCATTCAGCAGTTCATAGCTGTGTTGCTGGTGGGCATGGTGTCCGGGACCTACAGTTCGATATTCAATGCGGTACCGCTGCTGGTTGCCTGGGAAAAGGGCGAGCTGCCGCTATTGGGATGAGTGGAACAGGCCGGTTGAGGGATGATGCGCGGGCCGGAGGAAGCAGCAGAGTGAAACAGAGGGGATCGCGGTGCTGGCGCTAGTTTCGGATCAGGGGCTTGACCTGGTTTCCGAGTATCCCCGACCGACCCCGGGTCCCCAGGACGCACTCATCCGAGTGCGATTGGCAGGTGTCTGTTCGACCGACCTGGAGATTCTGCGAGGCTACCACCAATTCCGGGGAGTGTTGGGACACGAGTTCGTTGGCACGGTGGTTGCCTGTGACCAGGGAGAATGGATCGACCAGCGGGTGGTGGGGGGGATCAACATGGGGTGCAACGAGTGTTCGCTTTGCCTGCAGGGCGCACAGGCGCATTGCCGCTCGCGCACGGCCATTGGTATCCTGGGTCGCGACGGTGCTCTTGCCGAGTTTCTCACGCTGCCGGTGTCCAACCTGCTCCTGGTCCCGGATGACGTCCCGGATGAAGCAGCAGTGTTCACGGAACCGCTGGCAGCCGCGCTACAGGTGCTTGGCCAGGTTGACGTTGGTCCGGAGAACCGGGTCGCCGTCATTGGGGACGGCAAACTTGGCCTCTTGGTGGCGCAGGTCCTGGCGACCACCGGCGCAGAGGTGATGGTGATCGGCCGGCATCCAAGGAAGCTCGCGCTTGCGGCCGAGTGGGGGCTGAGCACTGCTCAGGGACTGGACTCTGCTCTCCGCCAGAGCGAGCCCGGTGCGTGGGATTTGGTGGCGGAATGCACCGGCAACCAGGATGGTCTGGTTGCTGGCTTGGAGCTGATACGCCCACTCGGGACGATCGTGCTCAAGAGCACGATTGATGGGCTGTCCAGCGTGGACTTGACCCGAGTGGTGGTCGATGAAATCCGGCTCGTGGGCAGCCGTTGCGGCCCGTATGCCTCTGCCTTGCGGTGGTTGCAGTCTGGACGGGTGGACGTGACTTCGCTCATTGAAGCCCGTTACCCGCTGACCGAGGGGGTGCGGGCGATGGAACATGCCGGCCGGCGCGGGGTGCTAAAGGTGCTCGTCCAGCCGTAGTGGTTCAGGTCGGCCAACCGCTTCCAGGGGTAACGTGAAACAGAAGCGGGTTCCTTTCTCCAGCTCGCTCTCTACCCAGATTCTGCCGCCGTGTTGCTGCACAATACGCTGAGCAATCGAGAGACCCAGACCGGTCCCGGCTGTGTACCCTTCAGTATCCGGCACCCGATAGAATCGCGTAAAGAGGTTCTTGATCGCATCCGAGGGTATACCGCGCCCGGAATCCCGTACGCATACCTGAATCGTTTCGTCCTTGTGTTCAGCAGAGACAGCAATTGTCCCGTTCGGCCGGTTATACTTGATCGCGTTACTTATCAGGTTTAGTAGCACCTGTTTGATCCGACCCGCATCCCCCACCATTGGCGGCAATTCGGCCGGAAGGTCGACCTCGATATTGATGCCCCGCTCGGTTGCCTGCTGACGCTGGACGGTGATGGTCTCCTGGATGATTCCCCGCAGATCGATCGGCTCGCATTTGAGCTTGACGCGGCCGGATTCCAGGCGAGAAAGCTCCAGAAAACTGCTGGTCATCTCGCTCAGCCGTTTGGCCTCCCTTTGGATGGTCTGCGCAAATTCCTCTCGCTGGTCGGCCGGAAGATCCGGTCGGGTCAGCAGTTCGCTCAGCGCCACCAGCGCCATCAGCGGTGTACGGAGTTCGTGCACCATCTCGGAGATAAAGTCGCTCTGCTGGAACAAGCGCGCGTTCTCAATTGCCACTGCGGCCTGAGTCGCCATCGCCTCCAGCGCCTCGACGTCCTCGGCCGTGAATGGCTGTCGGTCCTGTTTGTTCAGCGCCTCCAGCACACCGATCACTTTGCCCTTGATCATCAACGGAACGGCGAGCACAGAGTCGGTCGAGAAGGTGAGAAGAGAATCGGTCTTGGCCGATACGGTGAACTCGCTGGCGTCGCTGACCTCCTCGATGATCCTCGGTTTTCGATGCTGGACCACCCAGCCGGCAATGCTTCCTTCCAGGGGGACCTCGATGCGTTCGATCTGCCGGTGGGCAATATTGGAGGTAGCCTCAAAGTAGAGACTGTTGGTCTGCGGGTCAATGAGCAGGATAGATGATGCTCCAGTACGAGTCAGCTTGTTCGTTGCTTCAAGTATCACTTCCAACAGCCGGGGCTGATTCAATGTGGAACTTAGAACCGCAGAGATTTCTAGCAGAGATGCAAACCGGGCACGTTCCAGGGAATGGGCTTCTTTCAGCGCTTTGATCTGTGCTCCTGGCGCAGGGTCGAGGGCGCGCTCCTCATCGGCCGGAGCAATGCGAGGGGCGCCAGGTTCCTGGCCGGCTGGCTCGTGGTTCTTGCCGCTCACTGCAGCACCAGCCGGGGCAGAATCTGAGCAACGTCGGCGTGGATGACAAGGTCAGCAATACTGTCTAGCCAAGTGGGCTGCAGATTCACCAAAATCAAGCGCGCCCCATGTTTCCGGGCAAGCTCTGGCAGGCTTGCTGCTGGCTCCACGGTCAGTGACGACCCGACCACGAGCATCAGGTCGCATCGGCGCGCTTCCTCGTGCGAACTCTGTATCTCGGAGAAGGGGAGTTGCTCACCATAGAGAATGATGTTTGGCTTGAGGACACCGCCACATTGTCGGCAGGTCGGGACTGTATCATGCGCCAATAGATGTTGGACCACAGCTTCCCCCGGTATCACCTGGTAGCAGCCGATACAAGTTGCTCGACGGAAATTCCCATGAAGCTCAATCACGCTGCGCGAGCCGGCACGAGCATGAAGCCCGTCAATGTTCTGGGTGATAACGGTCTGGAGGATGCCGGCCTGTTCCATGGCCGCCAAGGCAACGTGGGCGGGGTTGGGGGCGGCGTCTTGCACCAGGCGTATCATTGGCCGAATCCATTCATAGAAAGCGTTCGGCTGGCGTCGGAAAGCGTGGATGGAGGCGACCTCCATTGGGTCCACCAGTTCCCAAACCCCTGATCCAGGGCTACGAAAATCGGGGATGCCAGAGGGAGTGCTCGTCCCGGCTCCGGTAAGAGCAATCACGTACTCGGCTTGCTGAAACAGCTCTCGAGCCTGGAGAACGCTCTCTGCTGCGGACATCTCAGATTGAGCGCGAGCCTCTCATTCGACCGATGGTCCTATCTTTCCGGCTTTTCAAGGTCGGTGATGACACGTTGTGCCAACTCGCGGAATTGGCCGGCCATTGAGCTCTCTGGCTGCAGCAGGATCATCGGTTTCTCCTGCTCCGCGGATGCTTGCGCCAATTCCAGGTCGGGCGAAACATGACCGATGATTGGCAGTTGGAGCTGCGTTTCTATCCGGTGTGTGATGGCCGGTTGGGATGGCGGGACGGTGTTCACCACGACGATTCCTGTTCTGTCGAGGCTCCTCTCTGACTGCTCTAGAGACTCTAGCAGCGACTGGGACATGGCAAGCGAGGCCTGCTGCGCGGCGAGGCAGAGGATGATCTGGTCCGCCTGTTTGATGGCCTCAAGCGATTCACTGCCGATTCTGTTGCCCAGGTCAAGTACGACCAGATCCGCCAAATCGGGCAGGAGGGCAATGATGCGTTCGATGTGGGCCGCCGAATATGGCGTGGTCGCATTGCTCGGGTTGTAATCTGCCATCAGCAGATGCATCTCTGGAGTGTATTCTACCAGCTCCTTTTCCAGGTTTTCTTGGTCGAGTCCGTTCAGGCGCATCTGAAGTAGATTCGACAGACCGCCCGGTGATGGCAGGCCCAACTGTAGGCCAATCGCCCCAATGCCCGGCTGTAACTCGGCCAGAATCAAACTGCGGTCCATTTGCGACATGGCGAGGCTCAGGTTCACCGCCAGAGTGGTGACTCCAGATCCCCCCCTGACTCCCAAGACGGCGATCGTTTTCCCACGCGGCCGCTGGATCACCGCGGATTGCACCGTTGACGTACGGGTCAATATGGCCTTGATGCGCGAAGCAAGTTCGGCCGGATGCGTAGGCTTTGTGAGATAATCGTCCGCTCCGGCTTCGAACCCGGTGACTTTATCGTCTACCCGCGTTTTGGCAGTGAACATAATGACCGGGATATGGGCCAGTCTTGGGTCTTTTCTCAGCCGCTTGCAGACTTCATAGCCGTCCATGTCTGGCATCATGATGTCGAGCAAGATCAGATCAGGGTTCTCGCTCTCTGCCTGGGCCAATCCCTGATTTCCTCCGGGTGCGGCCGTGACCTGATACCCCTGGCGCTGCAGCAAGAGCCCAATGAGTTTCAGACTGTCGAGATCATCATCAATCACCAGTATTTTTTCTGCCATGGATGGGTTCCTCATGCTGGCTGATTGGGAGCGGTCCGTCCTTGATGCCTGCTATCAGGAGAGCAGAGGGGACCTGGCGCCGCCCCGATAATGGTATCACCCGGCTGATGCTAGCGATGTTACTGTAGCATAAATCACGGTCATTGGCAAGCGCGTTGACCGCTCTGCTATTCCCTGCTATAATCTCGCCGATCTATACCATGTGATTGTCTGAGGCGAACATGAGTGCATTTGCGACTTATCTGCAGATATCAGTGATCGTGCTATCCGTTGCTTTGATCGGGGCAATACTGCTACAGAGCAAGGGAGCCGGGCTGGGAGGCCTGTTTGGCGGCGATGGTGGCGGTTTGGTCAAGACGCGGAGAGGTGCAGAAAAGTACCTTTTCAATCTCACGATTGGTTTGTCCGTTGCTTTCTTTGCGTTC
>DAOUVM010000139.1 GCA_030667645.1 Ardenticatenales bacterium
CACCGGACCCAACCCTTTCGGTGATTGCCCTGTTGATCATGGATCTCGACGCGATAGATGGCATGTCCTTTTCCCGACCATAGAAAAGGTCCTCTGCGGAACAGTCTCAACTCGGCGTGCGACAAGTGATACTGGTTGTCGGCGGCCCATTGTTCCACGAGCGCTTTGGACCTCGAGGAGTAGAAATGGGCAAACCACCCCAGGATGGCCAGTGCTGCAAGAACGATGAGAAAGTCAGACCCTTGCATTTTCCCTCCTAAACAGCGCCCAGTGCGGGCTTGAGAATCGGCTCTCAAAGGCCATGACTCCGCTGCAACTGAGTAGGCCTATCGAGATGCTCAACGTGTTGGCTAGATCTTGGATAGTGATGCTTACTTTCATCGGACAGCTCTTCTGGCAGGTATCTGTAGATTATTCTATCTGCTGATGGCTCGATTGCCTGAAACTCGCCTGCCGCGTTGCTGACAAGAGGGCCACCGGCGCTGACGAGGCTGACAGATAGGTGCGCGCGGTGGGTCACTGACCGTCTGAAGGGGTCAAGATGAAACTGTGGCGGCCGGCTCTGGACGGCCGAGAGGCTTTTCATGGAACGCTGATGGCGCTGACTATCCGCTGATTCTCGCTGATGCAGTGCTACGCACCAGTATATCACGGATTATCCGCATCAGCATGGCCTTTCTCACTCTAGCGCGGCGCCCATTGTACCGCGTCAAAGGCGATTCTTTGCGATAGGTACGATTCGTGTGTCACATCCGACAGCGAGGCGTATTCATCGCCGCTGCCGGTGAAATCCTAGGTTCCCAGCGAGATCCATTCTGCATGGTAAGCTGACTGATCCACCATGCGGACACTGTATTGGCCGGCGTGCTTGATCCAGTATCGGGCGCTGGTGGTGGTTGCGTATTGATCCGGCACATAGACCAGCACCTCGTAGCGCCCCGGCGCCAAGGTGGGCGTCCACCGTCCCCAGTTGTAGTTGGGTCGCGCATAGTCGTTGTTGCGGGTCCAGATCAGTTGGTTGCCATAGCCTGCGGCTGCCGTGCGCCAGGAGGTGCTTGAGCCGCCCCTCACAAAGCCGGCGCCGGTGTCATCCACAATCGTTGCTGCCGGTGATGGCGGCAGAGTAGGGGGCGATGTGGGGGTGGGTCCCCCGGCCGCTTCGACCCAAAAGTGGATGCGGGCCAGGCCGTTCTGTTCAAAGTACTCGACCTTGAACTGGTTGGCGCCCGACAGATAGATACCGTCGACATAGTGAAGCTCATTATCCATCACCTGCCACTGATCGATGACGAGGCTGTTGTTGAGCCACACTCGCACTCCGTCGTCGGAGCGAACCGAGAGCCGGTAGTAGCCGGGCTCAAAGCCGATCTCCCGGGTCCAGCGGACACTGAATCCGTCATCCGCCATCCAAGAGACGGGCGGAGCGGCGCCCCAGTCAAAGTCGATCTCGGCGTCGTCGCGGATGAGGGCGGGGCCGCCGGAGAGGTCCTGATTGGTGAAATACTCGCCCTTCCAGCCGGCCGGAGTGGGACTCGTCCCGCCGTCCAATCGCTGCCACCAGGCGTGAGCGTGAGCCTCGCCACCATCCTCATAGTACTCGACCTTGACCTCGTGGAGGCCGCTCCCCAGGACAATATCGCCCCAGTGGGTGTTGGGCAGACTCTGATTGTGCCAGGCATTCACCAGCAAACTACCATCAACCCAGAGCCGGACTCCGTCGTCGGTGCTGGTGAGGAATCGGTAGGTGCCGGCCGAAAAGCCAAGTGAATAGGTCCAGCGAGCGGAAAAATCGTCGACCGGGATCGCCTCATCCGGCGAGCCGAGCCCCCAGTTAAAATCGACGGCCGCATCGGTGCGGCGCACAGCCGGCGCGCCGCCGAGGTCTTGATTGGCAAAGTACTCTGCCTGCCAACCGTATCCACCTGTCAATCGCTCCCAACTCAGCGTCACCAGCGCGCCGCCGGTGTTTTCATAGTACTCGGCGCGCACCTGGCGGCTGCCCTGGCCCAGGAAAAGGTCGCGCGTGATCCAGCCGCCCTGCTGATGGTGCCAGGCGTCAATGACAAGCAGGTCTCCTACCCAGAGCCGAAAGCCATCGTCGGCCCGCGCGGAGAAGCGGTAAGTGCCGCTATCGAACCACTCGGTCCGGGTCCAGAGGGCGGAAAAGTTGTCGGCCGGCACGCCCGCGGCCGGTGCGCCGCCACCCCAGTCAAAGCTGATCGAGCTATCGGTGCGGGTCAGGATAGGTGAACCGCCGAGGGTGGTGTTGGGAAAGAACTGGGCCGTCCAGCCGGCCGTGTCTTCCGTCGCGCCGGCCGTCGCGCCGCCTGGCATCAACGGTATGAGTGTCAGCGACAGCGCGGCGATCAAACCGGCAAGTGTCGTCCGAATGCGAGTCTGGGTCGTTCTCATTGTATTGTCCTCCGGTACCTAGTGCAGGTTGATTTCAGAATCAACCTATCTGTGTCTGGCGTTGCCACGTCTGCTGGTTGCTGCAGCCTGCATATTGCCGCAGGCGGGCCGCCACGATTTCCTGGTACTCTTGCTGCCGGTCGCGCCTGGCCGCGAGGGCGCGGATCGCGACCGCCAGTGCAAAGATCCCTCCCAGAATCATGATCTCCATCTTGCTCTCCTTGCGCCACTTGTCCTCATGTCTATCCATATCGGCCGCTGCCCATCCAGCTCAATTAGCATCCGCTCCCAACGGCGTTCGACGGCATGTTGACGCCGTGCGTTGACCAGCGCGGTCGCCAACCAACCGATAGTCGGTATCCACAATAACCAGGCCACTTTTTCTTCCTACCTGACAAACGTCGCTCTGCTGGTAATTGTTCCCATGATAGCATTCAGGTGTCACCCGGACGTCACCGTCGAGTTACAGATTGGACACAGGGTGTTGCAGTTCGGTGACAGGGTGCGCCTTGGCGATCAGCAGTTGGTATGCAGCATCTTGCATACGGCATTGGTGATTCGTTGTTCGTCATCTTGCACTCAGTGTACGGCAAGATGTCGCCGGGGACATCGGGCAGGTGGGGAGATTCGGACCTGGCCGGGTGGGGGATTCTCTTACTGGTGAGGTGACCAGGTGCCATCGGGCGGGATGGCGCTCACGTTCCGGAGGATTCTGGTTCGGGCCTCAATGGAGGGTGTAGAAAACAAGCAAAGTGCGGTACTCTCGGCTTTCCACTGTTACTGCAGGAGAAGTGGCAGGGGGAGAGGTTGGTCAGATGGCGCAAAGAGGCGACCGTCACCGGCGGCGAAGAGGACCGCCCATGATCGGCTGCGACGCCTAATCGATGACGATTTCGCGGCCGACGAGCAGTTCCTGGTAGCTCTCTCCGAACGCCTCGCGAAATGCCTCCAGAGTCCAATCGCAACTGTCGTGAGGGGAGAGGGAAACCAGCCGCGGCCGGCGACGGTGCAGATCGGCGATGCTGGTTTGAACGTCCTCCCTGGTGATGGGGATCCAGGGCCACTTGCCGGTGGCAACTGCTCGCTGCCGGCGCGACCCGCTCACCGGATAATGCAGCCCGCCGACGATGCCATAGATGGGCTCGTCAAAGAGCATCTCAGCTCGGCTGATGATCCGCTGGAGGGTAGAATGCCCGCAGCCGCTGATCAGCACGATTCCCTTTCCGTCGACGTTGACTGCCAAGGACTGCTCCGGCGTCCAGCCCATGAAGAAGAGCTGGCGCGGGATTGGGCCAAGACTAACTACTCCGGGGGTGATGACACTGGGACCCTCCACAACCTCTACCTGGGCGGTGGGGTGAGTCATCGGTGTCGGAACAAGGGCGGTTTTCCCTGCCAGGCTGGTCGGCTCTCCCGAAAGGGCAAAAGTGCGCTGGCGTTGCTGCTTTATCCCTCCCACGTGGTCGAGGTGCAGGTGGGAGAAAACGAAAAAGTCAATCTCCTCCAGGGTCACGCCCAGGGCCTGCATGTTGCGGAGCAGGGGAGAAGGATGCTCCCCATGCCGGTTCAGTCCTACGTCAAACAGTATGGTCGTGTCGTCGGCTCGGACCAGGTACGCGACGCCGGGCTCACCCGCGAGGTCATCCTGGGCAGTCTTGCTGTCGATGAGAGGCAGGATGGAGAGCCGTCTTACCGCCCCCACGTCTTGGAGGGTGTCGTAACGGGCAGCGGACCACACACGGTCGGCTCGCCCGCGGCCGAGATGGAATCGGATAGACATCGCGGCTGCAACGGCCGCCAGCAGGAGGGCGAGCCCGCCGAGGAGTGTCAAGATCGTAGTTGGAACATCCATCGCATCCACCTCTCTTCTTGTGTGTCGCTTTTGAGCGGGTACGGAGACCCGCCCCGACGTTGCTTGGGTACGGAGACCCGAGCCTGTGGTTCAGAAGCTGTACAGCAGCAGCGGAATCTCGGCCTCTTCCGGCGTCAGCCCTCCATGATGCCCATAGTGCTTTTGTTCAAAGCCTTTCTCGTACCACCAGACTGACTCTTTTTCAAAGGGAAGGATGACCAGGTTGCCCAGCCGAGATAGCAGGGCCGGCGAGAGGGGTGGGGGGCCGAACAGCCCCTCGCTGATGAGATCCTGCGTCCGGTAGACCTGCGCCTTGCCCCGCAACCGGCCGGCCAGGAACTCTAGGGCGTCGTCTAGCATTCCCTCCTTGATGTAGAGGAACATATCGCGGCACGAATCGGCGGGGACCAGCAGATCGCCCTTGAGGTTGGTCCTGATGAGTTTCTCAATTCCGGCAAACTCGGGCGCGACGTTGAGATAGATTGTGGTGGCAGGGTCGACGTCGATCTGACCGTGGTCGGCCACCATCATAAAGAGCGTGTTCTCCAGCTTGTTCAATTCCTGCCAAAAGATCCGGTCCACCGATGTCAGGAAGGTGTCGATCTCGGCTCTGACCTGGGGGGAACCGGGACCGTACTGGTGGCTGATGGTGTCCACGCCGCCGTGGTAGAAAAAAACGTAGCGACTGCCGGAGGTTTTGCCAAGCAGGAGCTCTCGCATGTTAACCAACGCCTCTGAAACCGTCCGGTAGGGTCTGGTTTCGGCGCCGCTGAACATAACGTCAGAGAAGGTGGAGGGTGTATAGTCCCGGTGCTGAAAAGCAATAGATTGAACCCCGTGCCGCCCGAGTTCGTGATAGATCGTCCCAGTGGGAAAGAGCCGGGAAGGGTCGACTCCGGCCGGCAGCGTTTCGCGCTCGGTGGTGCCGGCGTAAGAGTAGAGCAGCGGGGCGACGATGGCGTCGAATTCCGGTTCGTAATACTGCCACTCATAGACCCCGCTCTGCCCGACCGATAATCCGGTGTGGATGCAGGTGACATGGGCAGCGGTTGTAGACGGGAACTCGGTGGTCAGCTTGGTGACGGCGCCCTTTTCCACGATCTCCCTGAGAAACGGGTAACTATCGCGATGCTCCTGGAAGAAACGCCAGCCGAACGCGTCGACGAAAAAGAGAACCACCGTTTGGTAGCCGCCGGTCGGTAAACCCGCAAATACGCTGGTCGGAAGCGCCAGTGGTCCTTGACCGGTCAGGAGGTGGATGATGGCCTGTGGGAGGTTGCCAAAGCAGGCCCCGTCGTAGCGGGGCTTGACAAAGCGGTCATTGAGCTTCATCTTGGCCTACCCCCAGCTATTGCGCATAGACAACGTGAAGGCGACCGGCTCCGGCCGGAGCCGGTCGCACGATTCCCGGCAAGGCTATTGTCCCTGCAGTTCCAGGATCAACTCGCTAATGCGATCCAAACCCGGCTGGAGATAGCTGGGCGACAAGCCGTAGCTGATGCGCAGGTGGCGATCCATGCCAAAGTGATCGCCGGGAACGATCAACACACTCTTTTCGCGCATCAATCGATTCGCCAGGTCGGTTGAATTGATCTCCAAGTTGTAGCGGGCAAAGGTGATGGCGGCCGCCTGGGGGGGAACCACCGAAAACACGCCGGGGTGACTGTTGAACCACCCGTCCAGGATGGGATAGCCGCGGCGGATATAATGGCGGGCGCGCTCGATGAGACGGGGGCGCACCTCGGGCGATAGGGCAAATGCGGCGAGGTGATTCGCGAGCATCCCGGCGCCGATAGTCGTGTACTCGTGGCGGGCCCACAAATCGTCGACTGTTTCTGGTGGACCCACGACCCAACCGATGCGCAATCCGGGCAAACCGTACGCCTTGCTGAGGCTGTTCATGGCCAGCACGCGATCATAGCGGCCCCAGAAAGATGGGGTCTGGACCTCGGTCCGCTGTTCCGCTCCGGCATAGACCTCGTCGGCCAGCAGCCAGGCTCCCACTCGCTCGGCCGCCGCGACGATCGCATCCATCTCGCCCGCAGTCAGGATATAGCCGGTCGGGTTGTTGGGATTGCAGACGGCGATGAGCCGGGTCTTTTCGGTGACGACCTCGTCCAATTGGCCCAGGTCGGGCGCCCAACCCCGCGCCTCGTCGAGGTGAAATGACTTGATCACCACTCCATGGTTGCGGCCGATGCCCCAGATTTGCATATAGTTGGGCAGCATCATCACCATCTCGTCCCCCGGCTGTAGCAGGGTGTGAATGGCAAGGTAGTTGGCTTCCGCGCACCCTATGGTGACCAGGACTTGGTCCGGGGTCGCTCCGGGGTAGAGGGCGGCGATGCCCTCGCGCAGCTCGATGATGCCGTTGGCCTGAGTGTAGTTGAGCTCGGTGGCGAGCAGTTCGGTAATTGTGGCGGGATCGTCGATCAGTTCGCCCAGCTTGAGCGGGTGGACACCGCTTTCCGACAGGTTGTACTCGACGACGTTTTCCCACTTTGACATCATGCGTTCCATCTCGAACGGTTGAAAGGG
>DAOUVM010000067.1 GCA_030667645.1 Ardenticatenales bacterium
AATGGCGGATCGCGCCCGCAACCGCTGGCGGGTTGTAGCCGGCGGTCTGGTGCCGGGCACGGTAGGCCTTGGCCTGCTGGCTGCCGGCCTGCCACTGACGACTATCATCGGTATCCCCCTTGCGGCCATCACCAATGCCAGCAACCAGAATCTGGCGACGGCAATAGTCGGCAGTATCGGCAACAGGGATCGGCAGAGTCGGCGACTGGGTATCCTGTTCACGGCCGGTGATTTGGCGAGTGCAGTGGGACCGCTTCTGGCCTACTCCCTGATGCCGGTGCTGGGAATCAGCAATCTCTATTTGTTGGGAGCTGGCTTGTTCGCATTCATGGCCCTGGTAGCTCTGCGGCGATTTGCCACATCAAAGTCCAGGCCAGCGCCGATTTGAGGAGAACGCACCCACAGAATGGAATCCAGCCTATACATCCAGATTCTTGACCTCTTTGGCGCGGGTTTGGATAAAGCGGCGTCGCGGCGGCACGCTGGACCCCATCAGCATGTCAAAGGTGCGATCGGCCGCAGCCGCGTCCTCGATCGTCACTTGTATTAGGGTGCGATTGGCCGGATTCATCGTCGTCTCCCACAATTGGTCCGGGTTCATCTCGCCCAGACCTTTATAGCGCTGCAACCTGACCTTTTCCCCCATTCCCTTGAGCAATCGCTCCTTTTCGTCCTCTGCATAGGAATATACGACCTTCCGGCCGGACTTGATCTGGTAGAGTGGTGGTTGAGCAATGAACAGATGCCCCTCCTCAATTAGCGGCTGCATGTATCGGAAAAAGAAGGTCAGCAGCAGGGTGCGGATGTGGCTCCCGTCCACGTCCGCGTCACAGAGAATAACAATCCGGTGGTAGCGTAGGCCGCCAAGGTCAAAACTTTCTCCAATCCCGGTACCAAAGGCCGAGATAATCGCCCTGACCTCCCTGTTATTCAGGATTTTGTCCAGCCGGGCGCGCTCGGTGTTGAGGATCTTGCCGCGCAGCGGCAGAATCGCCTGGAAATGCCGATCCCTCCCCTGTTTCGCGCTCCCTCCGGCCGAATCGCCCTCTACGATGAACAACTCTGTGTTGCTTGGATTCCTGTCTGAACAGTCTGCCAGCTTGCCAGGCAAGGTCATGCTCTCCAGGGCGCTCTTGCGGATGACCAGGTCACGTGCCTTCCGGGCCGCCTGCCGCGCACGGGCAAAAGTCACGCACTTGGCCACGATCCTTTTCGCCTCCCGGGTGTGGGATTCGAGGAATCCGGACAGCGCTTCGGACACAACACTTTCCACCTGGCTCTTGACTTCGGCGTTCACCAACTTGACTTTGGTCTGGCTCTCGAACTGAGGGTCAGGATGTTTGACGCTGATGATAGCCGTCAACCCCTCCCGGGTATCCTCGCCGGTCAGGTTCGGATCCTTTTCCTTGAGGAGGTTGTTCCTGCGGGCATGGTCGTTGACGGTGCGGGTCACAGCCGAGCGGAGTCCGGTCAGGTGAGTGCCCCCATCCACCGTGTTGATCGTATTGGCAAACGCATACTCAGACGTCACCATGCCATCGGTGTATTGGAGCGCGATTTCGATGTTGGTATCGTCAATCATCCGTTCAAGGTAAACCGGCTGATGGAGTGTCACCCGATTGCGGTTGAGGTAGCGTACAAAAGACGTGATGCCTCCCTCAAAGAAATAGCTGGTCTCCCGTGGAAATGGCTTGGTGCGCTCGTCGCGAAATTGGATCGACACTCCCTTGGTGACAAAAGCCATCTCGCGGAAGCGCAGCGCCAGCGTTTCAAAGCGGTATGTGACGTCAACAAAGATCGAATCGTCGAACAGGAACGTCGTGATGTTCCCGGTTTTTTTCCCTCTGGCTTTGCTGGTCCTGACCACCGGGCCGGTGGGAATTCCTCGTTCATATCGTTGTCGAAAGACGCCCCCATCACGTCGCACTTGCACTTCCATCCACCACGACAGGGCGTTGACAGCCGAGACGCCGACGCCATGGAGCCCGCCAGAGACTTTGTAGCTGGCGCTGTCGAACTTGCCCCCGGCGTGTAGCGTTGTCATGACTAGTTGCAGAGCGGATATCTTTTCTACCGGATGAGGGGCGACCGGGATACCGCGACCGTTATCGGCCACTGTCACGCTGTCGTCCTCATGGATGGTGATCCCAATGTGGTCGCACGCCCCAGCCAGCGCCTCGTCAATTGAGTTATCCACCACTTCATAGACCATATGATGTAGCGCGCGAGCGTCGGTGCCGCCAACATACATCCCCGGCCGTCGTCTAACCGCCTCCAACCCCTTGAGGACAGTGATGTCTTCGGCGTCATACCGGCCGACCTGTTCAGTCATCAGATCCCTTTCCAACTGCCGCCTCCGCTGCCTGGCTCAAATACTCCCGTAGTTCCTGCCAGTAGCGGAATCGGTCCTGGTAAAAGACAAAGGTAGCAGCCACCAATCCGCTGGTGATGATAGAATGTCCTGCAATCCCCACCAAAAGCATCCACGAGTCCTCCTGCGGGAGATTCCAGAGGTAGTTGAGGCCGGTGCCGATGCCCAGGACTAGCGCCAGGAGCCCCATGGCGGAAAAGGAGTTAAAGGCCATCAGGCGAACGCTGGTCCAGGCAGCCGTAAACAGTGGCTGATCGCTCAACAGCATACCATGCACGGTGAAAAAGAGGTGAAACAGCAGCCATAGAAACAGCATGAGACTCACCCAGACCACCAGTGTGGCTATCCAGACGCTCACAGCGGTCAAGATGGCGGCCAGCACCGCAACCGGGATGGATAGAATGGTGACGGCCAGCAAGAGGATGATGATCAGCGCAACGATGGATATCCAATAGCGCGGCAGCACCCCAAGTAGTCGGAGCAGATCCGCCTTGCCATCACGTACCTGCTGCGCGATCAGTCCCAGGTAGAGGCCACCCGCCATCAAGCCACACAGGGACAGGCCAAGAAAAACGGTCAACCAGAGCAGCTCACTACCGATAGAGAGAACGACTGGAGAGCCAATCGGAGTGACTAGCGGGAGTTTGAGCGACATCAGGCTGGGCACTCCCAGTGGGGTAACGCTAAAGATACTAAAGTAGTTCAATTCTTCGACTGTTGCCAGCAGCGGCTCGATCGCCAGGTTTTCGCCGGCGAGAGAGACCAGGTTGTCCAATGCCCGGGTCGCAACCGGCGTGATGGAAAGGTGCGGCCCCAGCCACAGAAACAGATCTACGACAATAGGAAGGATAAGAATCCACCATCCCTGGATGACGGTATCGAATCCGGCCGCCAGGGAAGCAATGACTCCAACGGGCTTTGTTGGCAATGGCTTTGTTTGACTCATAGGGTCATCCTTGGACAAGCATCCGAAGGAGCTCGTTGCGGGTCGGCACCTGCCCAGACAACAGCGTGTTTACACGAAACAGGCGAGCTGCCAACCACAGGCCAGCGCCGACGCTGCCAAACAGAATGATCAGACTGAGGACGATCTGCCAACCCGGAACAATGGTGATTGCCAACCGCTCAATCATTCCCAGCGGGGCACTCAGTGGGAAGAAGCTCAGAGCGACAGCCATCGTGCTGTTGGGGGCTTCCAGGATGTTCGAAAGAAACATCAAAGGCAGCACGGCCGGGAGCGAAAAGACCATAGAGTACTGCGGGCCTTCACGCAGATTGATCGAGATCGCCCCAATACCAGCCGAGAAAGCAGCAAAGAGAAGATAGCCTCCCAGATAATACAACACCGCGATGGCAAATAGAGACGGCGGCAGCTCGATCGCACCAACATAGGGAATATCGGCCCCGGTCAACTGAATCAGCAGTAGGACACCCCCCAACCAGGTGAGAATCTGAACCAACCCTGCCAGTCCCTGGCCCAGCACTTTGCCTGCCAGCAGTTGGATCGGCCGGAGTGAGGATAGCACAATCTCTATCATGCGGTTCTCTTTTTCGGTAATGACGCTGCGCATGAGTTGGGTGGAGCTAAAGAACAGGGTCACCATCATGATGAGGGCAAAACCGTAGACGAGGCCAAAGTTCGCAAAGCTGTCCCCCTTGATCTCGGTGACCAACTCTCCGGATCTGTCCAACTGGTGCTCGTGAACCACGGCCGGCGATTGGAGCCGGGCCAGCAAGAGCGGGCTGTCCTTCCCGAGCAACTCGGTTAGCAGAAACGACTTGAAGAGGGTCATGTCAGACGCCGCAACGTTGATCTGGGGCGAGACCCGGGTTACCTGCCCGCTCTCCATATAGTCTTCTGGAATGACATAGTAGCAACTCAGTCTGCCGGACTTGGTGTCTTCCCCGGCGGCAGCCTGGCTCTCATACCGGATCAGATAGTCGGCGAAACCGCCCGGGCCACCGAGTAGGCCGCTGAGGTCCACATAGCCGATCGGCTCATCTGGCAGGTCGGCGAATGGGTCCTCCGGTTCATCGTCCCCCATGAAGAGGGTGATCGCCAGAACGAGGAAAATCGCCAGGACCGGCACCCCAAAGGTCAACAACAAATAGCTGGGTCGCTTGGCGTTGGCGACCAACTCTTGCAAACTTACGTTCCATATCCTGTTCATGGACTATCTTCCTCGGGCTGTTGTGCTATTCTCCAGCGGAAGCACCAGTTGATCCGCCCCCTGACGGATGACCTGAATCAGGGCGCTCAGTTTTAGGCGCTTGCCAACCATCAGCAGTCCAACCCGAAAGACCCACGCTGCCAGCCAGACCACCAGCGCGGCTCCGGCGGCCAATAGCACCAGGCTCAGAAGGATCTGCCAGGGCGGAACCTGGCCCAGCGAAATCCGCATGATCATCGCCGTCGGCGAAGTAAAGGGGAACAGGCTCATCGCCAACGGCACGGGCCCATTTGGATCCTTGAGCAGGCTGGCAAAGGCAAACATGGGCGAAAGCGCCAATAGCGACAAGACACCGGATACAGATTGCGCCTCCTGAGCAGAGCCTGAGGATGCGCCCACTCCAGCCAGCAGGCTTCCGTAAAGCAGGTAGCCCAGGAGCAGATACAGCAAAGCCACGCCAGGCAACCAGGCGGGGAGACCAACAGAGGCCAGCATCTCGCCTGCATCCTGGTTGGCGATGAACACAATCCCCCCCGTGACGGCCCAGATGGCCATCTGCAGCAGCCCAAGAGTGCCCAACCCCAGGATCTTTCCCCACAGCATCTCCAACGGTGTGATAGAGGTCATCATCAGTTCCACCATCCGGGTTTCCTTTTCTTCAGCCACACTCTGCATCAGAAAGCTGGAGGTCATGGTGATTGACATGCCAAAGATCATGGCAAATACAATGGGTGTTAGGATGAGGGCGAGGGCGGTGTCCTGATCTACCTCTCGCGTGCCGTCCAGGTTCGTCATGGTCACCTCTGCCGGGTTCCGGAGCCGCTCCGCCTCCAGTGGGTCGCGGCTGGCCAGCAGATTGGCTCGGATAAAGTCCCGCAACTGCCCTTCGATGCCACCGGGAATGGATTCAAGGGTGTAGGCATTTACCATCCCGGTGGAAAAATAGTCGGCCGGCAGGATGAAGAATGCGCCAATCTCCCCGGCCGTCAATGCAGTTCTGGCGGTCGCCTCATCGGCGTAAGGCCGGAACTCTTTTGGTTCTTCCAGCGCCGGTTCGAGCACACCCGACTGGTCTACATAGCCAATGATTCCCAGTGTGCCCGTCTCCTCCGCATCGCTGGCAGCCATATAGCCGATCCCGATATGCGCCCCCACCATCAGCAAGGGGAAGACAAGTGCAAAAAAGAGGAATGTCTTGCGCCTGAGTTGAGTGATCAACTCGTGTTTGGCGACGACCCAGTACCGCTTCATGCCCCGTTCGCCTTGCGCCCTGTGCCAGCATTTGATTGCGGAGCTCCAGCGACCTCAATAAAGATGTCCTCCAGAGACGGGAGCGCGACCTCAAAACGGGAGAGATGGATGTCTGGATGCATGGCGGCAGCCCGAAGGAAATCGTCGGTGGAGTTGCCCTCTGCCAGGCAGACCAGGTCCGCTCTCTTTTCCCTATCGTGCTCGACGCGCTCCACGCCGGGCAAACTAGCCCAATCCCCCTCACCGCTGACATAGACGGCGTGCGACGCGTATTGCCTCCGCACGTCCTCCACCCGGCCATAGAGCACCTTGCTTCCCTCACTCACCATCAGCATCCGATCAGCCATCTCTTCCACCTGGTGCATCATATGGGTAGACATGATGACTGTCTGGCCCTTGTCCCTTATCTCGTACATCATCTCTTTGATGAGCAGTGTATTGACCGGGTCGAGGCCTGAGAATGGCTCGTCAATGATAACCAGGTCGGGGTTGTGCAGGACAGTGGCGGCAAACTGGGCCTTTTGCTGCATTCCCCGACTCAGGGTGCTCACCTTCTTGTTCATCGCGTCGTCCAGCCCGACCCGGGCGAGTAGTTCGATTGCTCGTGCCTTGGCATCCCGGCTGGTCATCCCCTTTAGTGTTCCCAGATAGGCGAGACAGTCAAGTACCGTTATGTTGCGGTAGAGGCCGCGCTCTTCTGGCAGGTAGCCGATTCGGTCCTTGATCTGCTGACTGATCGGTCCACCCAGAATCTCAATTCGGCCGCTGTCCGGACGGAGTATATCCAACGCCATCCGGATAGTTGTGGTCTTGCCGGCCCCGTTCGGACCCAACATGGCAAATATCTCGCCGGTCCGCACCTCAAACGAGAGATCATCCACGGCGCGGGTAGCGCCAAAGCTCTTGGAAACACTAGATACGGCGAGTGAGTTCATGCAAGGCCACCTCCATTATGCAGACAGTGCACCGTCCCGAATTATACACAAAGTGGGTGGTTTCTGTAAGATAGGGTGGCTGACAGTTGACCGACTTGATGCGGACGAGGTTTCAACGCTCTCCTGGTCACCCCCTGCCGAGCGCTTGGGGCACGCACTGTGCCGCAAGTTTTCTCTCCTCTGCCTCGCAGCCGGAGCCACAGTCAATACCGGTCGTCGGGAGAACCAGAGCGATCCTCAGAAGGACCGACCGTGTTTCAGTTCACCGTCGGACCCAGGAATCGCCCACAAGGCGCCGTGGCAGCGAGTCAAACGATAGTACGCACCGAACACCGGAAACGCCAATACGCCGACTGCAGATTGATCGAGAGCTACTGGCCCAGGGGACCGCTCCCACGTATGCCAGGAGGTGCGATCAGCCAGCAGTACTCGTAGGGATCCAGCGCAAGGCGTCGCAATGGATGGCTGGTCCCGCTCAATAGGTCGGTGGCGTTTCCCTCCCAGTCAATCACTCCAGCCTGCTCCTCGCTCGAAAGGTTGTGCAGCACCAGTACAGCTTCGCCCCGATATTCACGCAGGTAGGCCAGGATGGCAGTGTTCCCAGCGTCGATCAAATTGAACGTACCGCGCCCAAAGCATGGGTGCTGCTTGCGCAGCTCAATGAGCCGCCGAGTAAAGTGAAACAAGGAATGGGGGTCCGTCAGTTGGGCGGCAACGTTGACCTTGTAGTGACCATAGATCGGGTCGTCGATCACCGGCGCAAAGAGTTCAGCCTCCGGGGCGCTGGAGAAACCTGCGTTGGATTCGGCCGTCCACTGCATCAGAGTACGCACCCCATTCCGATCCTCCAACCAGATATTGTCTCCCATCCCGATCTCATCACCATAGTAGATGATGGGAGAGCCCGGCAGTGTAAAGAGAATCGAGTTCATTAGCTCCAATTTGCGTCGATCGTTATCCAGCAACGGGGCCAGCCGGCGCCGGATGCCCATGTTGAGCCTCATTCGCGGCTCGGGAGCATACTGCTCCCACATGTAATTGCGCTCTTTTTCTGTGACCATTTCCAGCGTCAGTTCATCGTGGTTCCGCAGAAAAATGCACCACTGGCAAGAATCAGGGATGGGAGGGGTGCGACGCATGATCTCTCGAATCGGAGTCGCGTCTCCCTTTCTCAGTGCCATGAAAAGGCGGGGCATGACAGGAAAGTGGAATCCCATATGGAACTCGTCCCCATCGCCAAAATAGGGGCGGACGTCCTCGGGCCATTGGTTGGCCTCTGCCAGCAGGACGCACCCAGGGTGATGTTCGTCGACTCGGCGGCGCAACTCTTTGAGGATGGCATGAGTCTCGGGAAGATTCTCGCAATTGGTGCCTTCCCTCTGGATGAGATAGGGAACAGCGTCAGCCCGAAAGCCGTCAATCCCCATCTCCAACCAGTAGTCGAGTACCCGGTACATCTCCTCCCGAACTTGAGGGTTATCCCAGTTCAGGTCCGGCTGGTGATGAAAAAAGCGGTGCCAGTAGTATTGCCCGGCGACCTCGTCGTAGGTCCAATTCGAATCCTCAACATCTACAAAGATTATCCGTGCATCCTTGTACCTGTCAGCGGTGTCGCTCCAAACGTAATAGTCCCGGAATGGGGAATCTTTCGATCGACGGGCGGATTGGAACCAGACGTGTTGATCCGAGGTGTGGTTGAGCACCAAATCCACAATCACCCGAATCCCCCGGTCATGCGCCTGCGCCACGAACTGTCTGAAATCGTCCACCGTGCCCAGGTCGGGATGGACCCGGTCATAATCCGATATGTCATACCCGTCGTCCCGGAGCGGCGAGGGGTACATTGGCAGCAGCCAGATGCAGGCGATTCCCAGCTCTTGTAGGTAGTCGAGTCTGGCAACTAGTCCTGCGAAATCACCAATGCCATCGTTGTTTCCGTCGGAAAAAGCGCGCACGGTGAGTTCATAGAAAACGGCGTCCTTGTACCAGAGAGGGGTGGTGCTAGCCGACACTGATTCCACTCGTCTCCGGTCTCCAACGTGCCGTTCTGCGCCCAGGATCAGACATCAGCCTCATCTCAGATCCCGGCCACGAACGGACGAATGTGGGCGACGACAGGCCGGATCGGGATGGGCCCGTCGCCTACTCGCGCGGTTCAAGGATATACCTCTGGCACAAAGGTTTGGTCTGTGATCGGAGGGCGCACGTAACCTGTCCTATCTTTTCGGGGCGGAAGTGAAATTGGCTCTGGAGTCAGGTCCTGGTAGGGAATCGCGCTCAACAGGTGGCGAATGCAGTTCAGACGCGCGTGCTTTTTGATGTCGGCATTCACGACGTACCAGGG
>DAOUVM010000058.1 GCA_030667645.1 Ardenticatenales bacterium
ATCTTACGCCAGCCGCACCTTTACCCACTCACCCGCCATCAAGCCCGCCGAGTCGAGCGGGATGACAAAGGTCCCGTCCGCCCGCACCAGTGTATAAATGAGGTTGCTCTTGCCAAAGATGGGTTCCGCCCAGATCTCGCCGTCGCGTTCAACCAGTCTGGCTGCCACCCGATCCTCGCGACCAGGAGTTGCCGCGACATTGCGGGCCACGCGAGCCCGCACAATGGGTCGCCTCGGCGGCCTGTCACAGCCCAGCAACCAGTGTATCGTGGGGACCACCAACAGGTCAAACAGATTCATGGCACTCACCGGATTGCCCGGCAGGCCAAAGGCCGCCTTTCCGTTGACGACCGCGCCGACAGTTGGCTTTCCCGGCCGCACCGCAACGCCGTGAAAGAGAATGCCCGGCTCGCCCAACCCTGCGATCACCCGCGAGGTAGCATCTCGCACACTCACCGACGAACCGGCCGAAAAGACTAGCAGATCGGCCTCCTCCATGGCACGCGCCGCCGCCGCCTCGAGCGCCCCAAGCTCGTCCGGGATAATTCCATATATGAGCGGTTCTGCGCCCGCTTGGCGCGTCTGAGCAGCAGTGGTGTAACTGTTGATGTCACGCACCTGCCCCGGCCCAACATCCTGGTCGGGCGGGACCACCTCATCGCCCGTGGAAACAAGAGCCACTCGCGGCTTTCGGACAACGGATACCTGCACAATCCCCATCGCCAGCAAAGCGCCCAGATCCTGCGGCCGGAGCCAATGGCCGCCCGGGAGGATCTCTTCACCGGTCGTCACATCTTCACCGATCTGGATGACATTCTCCCCAACTGCCACCGCCTTGACGACCTCGATCTCTGTGTCACCAATCGGCAGGGTATTCTCAATCTGCACCACCGCATCCGCCGTCTCCGGCAGTTCGCCGCCGGTATGAATCAGCGCCGTATCACCCGATCCCAGCGTCACCGCGGCCGGCCGGCCCATCTCCACCTCGCCTACCACCCGCAGAAAGGCCGGCAGCGAGCCTCCGGCTCCGTAGGTATCGGCCGCCCGGACCGCGTATCCGTCCATCGAACTGCGGCGAAAGGTTGGCAGCGGGTGTGGTGCGGCCAGCGAGGACGCAGTAACTCTGTCTAACGCCTCTGCGGTGGGGATCATCTCCGCTTCACATTGGGATTGAATGTGCTCTAGCAGCAAGGCACGCGCCTCGGCCGGTGGCAGCACGTTGAAAAAGACGGTCATGACGCTCCTCTGGTCAAATTCTTCAAAAGGGAAGCAAACTCGGCGTCAGGAACGACTGGCCAGCGGGCTACCTCCATGTTCTCCTCAATGTGCTCCCTGCTACTCATGGCCACCAACGACGAGGCCAGTCCAGGCGTCGATCGGGCATACTGGATCGCTGCCTGCGCATCGGTCCGCGCCGCCGGCAGAGCCACCCGCACCTCCTCTGGCAAGTGCAAGGTCAGTTGGCCCTGCCACAATGTTTCGCCCCCGATCACCACGATCCCCAGCTCTTGCGCGGCCTCCAGCAGACTCATTTCTCGTCCGGACACGACCTGATTCTTGAACGCGACGATCTCACGCACTGCCAGGTTCACAGGTGCGTGCACATAGCAGAAATGGTGGTTCTCGCCGCCGGCATCCCGGGCCAGTTCAACGAGGCGGGACAACGAGAGATACCCCGGATCACTGGGGGGCACGCGGAACCCATCCTGCGTCGATATCCCATAGCTCGCCAGTCGATCGGTGCTGATCTGCGCCTCCAACTCTACAAAGGCCGCCAGCAGCCGGCGCTCGAATATCTCTGGGCCCCGCTCCACCCGCTGCACTTCGGGGTTGTGAAAGTAGAAAATGTCCAATGCCCCCAATCCCAGGTTGGTGAGGCTCTGGCGGAACTGCATCCTCAGATATCTGGGAGACATGCAGTGATGCCATCCCTGTGCAAACTCGTCGGCCGCCGCCATCTTTGCATCGATCAAGTTCCGTCGGACATAGGTTGCCGCGTCGGTGGGGTACTCGCCCTCAAAGACGACCGCTCCCCCCCGGGCAGAGACGATGATCTCGTCCCGTGTGGCGTGCCCCCGGGCAAACACCGCCGCCAGGGCTTGCCCCACAACTTGCTCGCTGCGCTGACTGCGATGGGTGAGCGCGGTATCGATGTGATTGCAGCCCGCCGCCAGAGCGATCGTTAGGAGGTCCTTGTACTCCTCTTCGGCATCACCATCCCCGCTGCCCAAATAGACCCCCATCCCGATTGAAGGAAACCAGAGATCATTGTAGAGCCGAAAATGGTCGTCATGCACTCGGCCGGCACATCGCTCCCTGTAACGTGCGGTACCTTCCGTCGTGGCATGCCTGGCCAGCGAAAACAGGCCCCTGTCCATGTGCCGGCGTCAGCGATTCCGGATCGACCAGTCAAAGCCGATCTCGGGATCGTCCCAGGGAATACGCTCCTCGTCCGGATCGGCCGCGTCGTAAGAGTGGGTAACGTGATAAAACAACAGCACCGGCCGGTTGCCCAACACCTGGTATCCATGCGCTACGCCCACCGGGATATAGATCGCTACCGGGTTATCGTCACCGGCATAGATCACCTGCGTTCGGCCGTGCGTAGGCGAATCTGAGCGGGTGTCGTACAACACAACCCGAGCCATCCCATCAGCCACATACCAGATGTCATCCTGGAGCTTGTGCCAGTGAAATGCCTTGATGACGCCGGGATAGGTCTTGGTGATGGACGTCTGGCCAAACCGGCGCAGCAACCCGTCATCATCCCGCAGAACCTCGCGAAAGTAGCCCCGGTCGTCCGGATAGGTCGCCAGTCTCTTGATAACAATATCGTGGATTTCACCCATATCTCGCGTTGGCATTCGCCTCCCATCCCCTCACATCAGCTCACATCAGTCGAGAAAGACGCCCTCTGTGCGAATCACCATCAGGTGCAAGGGCGCACTCTGGCCGCGCTACTCTGCTTCAGCAGGCAGCGCGGCGTTCGCCATCCCAAGGCCAAGGGTAAAGCCACCATCGACTGTGATGATCTGGCCTCGGATCATTGCCGCCTCTGGAGAACAGAGAAAGGCTACTGTGCCGGCGACATCTTCAGGGACCACCATCCGCCCGGCCGGGGTCCCCTCATGAACTTGACGCATCGTCGCATCCAGGTTGGGCTGCAATTGCCGAAAGTGGGTCAACGCTTCTGTGGCCACCATACCGGGCGAAACTGCGTTAACCGCGATGTCATGGGGAGCCAGCTCGACCGCCATATATCGGGTGATGGTCTCCAGAGCCGCCTTTGAGGCGCCCACCACCACATAGTCGGGCAGCACCAACTGCGATCCCATGCTGGTGATGTTAACAATGTGCCCGCCTCCTCGCTTCTTCATCAGCGGGACTGCGTGTTGCGCCCCAAAGAGAGCCGAACGCGCATTGATGTCCAGCGTCCACTGCCATCCCTTGCGCTTTTGCTCCAGGATCGGCCGATTGTAGCCAGAGGCGGCATTGTTCACCAGGATATCCAGCCCGCCAAAGGCCTCCTCAACGGCGGCAAAGAGCCCGGCCAATTGGTCCAGGTCACCAATGTTGGCCCGCACCACCAGGGCCTTGCGCCCCAGGTCTCGAATGGCTGCAGCAGTCTCATCGGCCGGTGTGCGGTTGCGGAAAAAGTTCACCACCACATCCGCGCCGTCCCGCGCCAGGCGCAGTGCAATTGCCCGGCCAATACCCCGGCCGGATCCGGTTACTAGTGCAACCTTTCCCACAGACATGCAGCATTACCTCTCTTCCGCCAAGACCGCCCCCAAGGACATCATTCTACCGCTGGATGGAAGGATGTCAAGGCAATCGCCGATCCCTCTGCACTCCCACTCTGCAGAAGGTAAATGGCGGCCCGGTACTGCCCGGCTATGCAACCCATTGCCCGCTGCCTCTCCTGCCCCCAGCGCGCCGGGACCGCCTTCCCCTCACTCGATCTCCAGATCGGCGATCTCCAGCCACTGAGGTTCCACCACGTCCAACCGTCCCCATCCGAACCGGCCGCGAGGCGTAGCAATCGCATACTGATTATCCAGCCAGGCAACAAAGCCAAGCGGTCCGGGTGGGGCGACCGGCGCACGGAGAACGTGCCGACCGTCCACCCAGAAATCCGCGCCCTTGGAGCCCCAGTCTATCGCGTATCGGCGCCACGGCCGCAGGTCGTCCGGCACTATCGCTTCGCTCACGGCCAGCGCTCGCTGGATGCGCGGCCAGAGCCACTCGAATATCATCCTGCTCTGCATCCCCAACAAGGCCAGCGGGGCCAAGGGAATCCAGCCAACCGCCTGCAGCCGGCCAGCGTCCAGACAGGCCGCCTTCCAGCCGCAGCCGGGAACGCCGGCTGCCAACGGAACGTCATGCGGCGCCGACCCGAAAAAGAACCAGATCGCGCGAGGCAGAGCCGGCGCCATCGGCCGGCCAGGGTCAAGCGGAACATTCCAGAAACCAAACCCTGCCGTGCCCACCAACTGATCGGACGGGTGTGAGAAACGAGCTCGCAACGAAAGCCGCACCGGCGGCTTCCAGAAAAAGCTACGGCGCGGCCGGCCGCTCGTGTCATCAATCTGCGCATCCGAATACCGATTGCTGGTGGCGTTCTGGAGAGAGAGCCGCACCACGCCCCCCTCCCGTGTCACCCTCCCTGCACCCAACTCTACTGTAGAGCCTGTCCACTTCATGGTCCCATTATAGCCTCTCCCGTCGTTGGCATCGAACCACAGATACGGTATAATCGCCCACCTGAATCATCAAGGTGTACGCCTCATCACAATCGACTATGGAAATTACCTGGTACGGCTTGAGTTGCTTTCGCTTGGCGGAACGGGGGCTTGCCTCCGTTGTCACCGACCCCTACCCGGACGAGTACGGTTACGTTCTGCCCCGCCCCCGAGCGCACATTGTGACCGTGAGTGGCGACGACGCTGCTCGGAATGCCATCAAGGCGCCCCGGGGCCCCTTTCGGATTCTGGACGGCCCAGGAGAGTACGAGATCAAGGGGGTCTTTGTGCTCGGGGTCGCGCTGGTTGACGCCCGAAATCGGGACACGATGGCCACGCGCAACATCATCTTTGTATTCGAGTACGGCGGATTGACTGTCTGCCATCTCGGAGGATTGGATCACGTCCCCAGCCCCTCTCAGATAGAGGCGCTGGGCGCGATCGACGTCCTGCTCACGCCTGTAGGTGGTGGCGATCTGATCGGCCCCGCCCAAGCGGCCGAAGTGATCTCGATGCTCGAACCGCGCCTAGTCGTACCCATGCACTACCATACCGGTCCATGCAAGATCAAACTACCCCATGTCAACACCTTTCTCCAAGAGATGGGTGTTGACAACGTCGAGCCGGCCGAGGTCCTCCAGGTGTCCAGGTCCACCCTACCACTGGAGACCCAGGTGGCCCTTTGCTCCCCTCGACAGTAGTGCAAGGAAGGCCATATGCGTAGATCAATCTACCCACTACTCGTTGCCCTGATCACGTTCAGCGCCTGCCGGGCCGGCGCCGGCGTTGGGCCGGAACCTCAGGCCACCGTGACCGCACCGGCCACTGAAGAGGTTACCCGATTGCTGGAACAGGGCAAGGCCTTGTTGGACGATGACCAATGCGACGCGGCCTTGGAACCACTGCAGCGGGCTGCGCGGCTCGACGCCACCCTGCCAGAGGTGTTTCTGTCACTGGGCAACGCATACGCTCGTACCGGTCAGAACGACCTGGCCGTCGATGCCTACCACACTGCGCTCGAACTCGACGATGCCTATGCGGCCGCTCACACCAATCTGGGAGCAGCCTATCTGCGGCAGGCAGACGGCCCCGACGCAGTCGAATCAGCCATTGAAGCCTTTCGGGCCGCCATTGCTCTTGAACCCGAGGATGCCGATACCCATGCCAACCTGGGCTCTGCATTGCTGCAGATATCACAATTTCCCCAGGCCCAGCAAGAGTTTGAGGAAGCGCTCCGCCTCGACCCCGATTTGCCGGAAGCCATGGTGAGCCTGGGGTACGTCTTTTTCCTGACCGGCAGGCTGGACGAGGGACAGAAAAGGTTCGAGGCCGCAGCAGCGATCGATCCGGACATGCCAGAGGCGCAGTTCGCCCTGGGACTCTACTATCTGGAAACGAGTCAGCCTGAAAGAGCCACTGCTGCGTTTGAGGCTTTCCTGGCTATCGAGATACCGGCGGGCTGCAGAGGCGATCAGAACGTTGCCGCGGAAGCACGGCAACAGGCTGAGATGATCCTTGACCAACTACGCGGCGAATGACCGCGCATACGTACGGGAGAGAATCCGTGGCCGAAAAAGTGAAACTGCTCATGAGTTGGAACATCCGGCCGGACCAAGAGGCCAAAACCTTTGAGTTCATGGCCGGCGAACTCGCCCCCGCCATTCAGCAGTTGGGCATCACTCCAACAGAAGCCTGGTACACCGTTTATGGCGATCAGCCACAGATACTGGTCGGCGCAGTGGCCGATGATCTGGGCACGATGAATGGGGTCATTAACAGTGTCGAGTGGCAGGAACTGCTGGACGAACTGAATAAGTACGCAGAGAACTATGAGCAAAAGCTGGTCAAGGCCAAAGGACGCTTGCAGTTGTGAGGTCAGTTACTCGGTCTCGTCTCCGCTGCTCGACGATGGCTTGGCTTCAGTCGTGGACACCGTCTCAGAGCTACCCTTGTCGCTCTTTTCGGTTGGCTTGGACTCTTTGCTCCGGCTTGCCCCGGAACCTTTGGTCCGGTTGTCCGTCACATAGAAACCCGACCCCCTAAAGATCACCCCCACCGGCGAAATCACCCGGTGTGCATGGCCGGCGCACTCGGGGCAGGTGTCAATCGAATCCGCGGACATGGCCTGATACCGCTCAAACCTGACGCCGCACCTTTCACATTGGTACTCGTAGAGTGGCATAAAGCCATCAACCTCTCTGTCTCAATCTCATGCTAACCGGTATTTTACCGCACTTTGCGTCGACTGACAATGCCTGCCGGCCGTCGGCATCGTCCACCGCCGGGCACAACCTGTGATATAATCACGGCCCTGTTGGCAGGAACACCACCCAGGAGTACACGCCTATCCGATGCCGGGCAAACACCGAGCGATCCCACTGGCAGCACTCGCTTTTCTTCTGCCGGCCTGCGGCCGCACCCTGACACCGCCGGAGCCAACACCCACCGCCACCATCGAGCTGCGAGCCGCCACGTTGAGCACCCCCACGGACCAGCCAGCGACCGCCCAGCCGCCGCTCGCCACTGATCCTCGCCCCACCTCTACCCCAACTCCAATCCCCCACTCGTACGTGATTGAACCCGGCGACACACTGATGGACATTGCCGCCCATTTCGGGGTAACGGTGGACACACTCTTGCTGGCCAATCCACAGGTCCAGCCGCTACTGCTGCAGACCGGCCAGCGGCTAACGATTCCCGGGAACGACGCTCCGATGGAAATCGGCATGCTTCTCCCTGTGCCAACTCCACTGCCGCTGCCGGTGGCCGGAATTGGCCTCTATGGGACGCCGGCCGGCGGACTGTGGGCTCTGGGCGAGATCCTCAACGATACCCCTGGGCCGGTCGAAAACGTGCGCGTCGCCATCACCCTATACGACGCGGACGGCTCCCTGTTCGCTGCCAAGGATACCTGGGTCGCCCCAAAGATGATTCCGGCCGGCCAGTCAGCTCCGTTTGCCGTTCTCTTTCCAAGTGCTCCGGCCGGACCGGCCCGCCATCGAATCTCGCTTCTGGCCGGCGAACCTCTTGCCCAACCTGACGAATGGTACCCGCACCTGGTGGTCACGGACCACCACGGCGGCCCGGCCGGACCGGTTCACCGGGTTACCGGGACCGTACTGAATGATGGAGACCAACCGGCCAATGCAGTTACCATGCTTGTGACCCTGTACAACAGCCAGGGTCAGGTGACCGGCTTTTCACAAGAGACGCTGGCGGCCACCCTTCCCGCTCAGTCAGAGGAGCGCTTTGATATCCGTCTCTCTCCCGCCGGGCCAGGCACCAATCACCATACGATCGCCGTGAGTGGACGGCTTTCAACCCCTCTGGATTAGGCTTCAACTGATGTCAGCAAGACAGACCGGTAGTCACCAACACATGAAATCGTTCAGAAACAACTTGGCGAATCTGTGACCGCCCTACCCGTGAATCACCATTGAAGACGGACAGCTATTCCTTAACTAGTGCATGAATCGAGGAACCTACCCATGTCAAGAGAGCGGCTCGAGCGATCATTTATGGTTTTCGCGCGGTTGCTGGTTCGCGGGCTGCTGGCCATCCTCGGCCGGCTTGAGATCCGCGGCCAGGAAAACCTCCCGCCCCGCGGGCCATACATGGTGGTCGCCAACCACCTGAGCAAGACCGATTCCGCCATTATCATGATGGCGCTGCCCCGGCAGCGGATGCACGTCTTTGCCGCCCACAAATGGCGACGCAACCCTCTGTTTGGCCCCCTCCTGACCCTCAGCGGCGCGATCTTTGTCAAACGGGGACAGGTTGACCGCAAGGCTCTGCGAACTGCAACTGAGGTACTGCAACAGGGGGAGATTCTGGGGATGGCCCCGGAAGGAACTCGCAGCAAGAGCGGCGTGCTACAGAAAGCTCGCCGGGGAGCAGCGTACCTCGCCAGCCAGGCGCAGGTGCCGCTCCTCCCGATCGGGATATCCAATTCCGATCGGTTTCAGGACAACCTCTTGCACCTGCGGCGGACCATATTTCGAGTCAACATCGGCCCGCCCTTTGAACTGCCGGACCTGGGGCACAAGCCAACGATAAAAGAGTTGAGCGCCCTCTCGGAACTGGTCATGGCGCAAATCGCCAACCTTCTGCCAGAGCGCTACCATGGACACTATGGGGACAGCCCCGTGCTGGCAGCACTGCGGGAAAATAGAGATCCATGGCCGGCCGCCTGGCAGGCGGCCGGGTTGGACCTCCCCGATAACTCTGATTCACCGGGTTAGGCCCGCTCGCGTTCGCCCGGGACTTTGCCGCACCTTCACAGCGGGAGAGATTCCCACGCTAGACGGCCGGCCATCCAGCATGGCTACTCGACGTAATAGGCCACTCCCACCGTCCCGGGTCCCACATGTGCTCCAATTGCCGGGCTGCACTCGGTCACCATCAGCTCAACCGGATGGTAACGCGCCTCCAGCTCATCCCTAAAACGATCGGCGTCCTCGCCTGCGGCCACATTGATCACCGCCATGTGAACCCTGTCCCCCGGTTTGATCTGCTCGGCCAGCAATTCGTGCACCTTCTCCAATGCCTTGCGCCTGGTACGCACCTTGGTCACCGGCCTCACTACTCCATCGCTGATTTCCAGAATCGGTTTCAGTTGCAGAGCCGAACCCAACAGCTTGGCCGCCCCCCCAATCCGGCCTCCCCGGTGGAGATACTCTAGTGTGGCCACCACGAACAGAATGCGACTCTTGCCGGCAACTACGCGCCCCGCTTCAGCCACCGCCTGCAGACTCTCCCCGGCCGCCGCCGCCCGCGCCGCCGCAAGAACCGGAAATCCCAGCATCATCGCCGCGGCTTTTGAATCAATGATTTCGATTGGAACATCAGGCAGATTGGCTCGGGCCGCCAGCGCCGAGTCCACTGTGCCGCTCAGGCCATCCGAGATCAGGATGGCGACAATCCCGTCCACCTCTTTCGATAGTTCAGCAAACAGGTCCTGGAAGGCCGCCACCGTCGGCTGCGATGTAGTGGGAAAACCGGAAGAGGTCTCCA
>DAOUVM010000269.1 GCA_030667645.1 Ardenticatenales bacterium
CCGGTTACCGCTGATGGATGAGGGTGTGTCCGGCCATTGGGGCCGAACATCAATGCGCCGCTGCCTGCTCGAACAGCAAAGTTTTGATCTCCAGGACGTCGCGGCGCAAGGACTGATCTGTTTCCATCAGATCTTCGATCTTGTCGCACCCGTACGACACTGTTGAGTGGTCCCGGTTACCCAACACCTTGCCAACCTGCGGCAAAGAGGCTTTTGTTTCCTCTCTTGCCAGATACATGACCAATTGACGCGGCCGGGCAAACCTCCGGCTCCGGTTCTTGCTGACAATCTCGTCGACCGTGATCCCATAGTAATCGGCTACTGTCACCGAGATGCCCTCGATCGTGAGATCGGCCGCGCGGTTGACCAGGTCGGAGAGAGCCATCTCGGCGACCCGAGTGTTGGGCTCTCCCCCCATCAGGTGACTGTACGCCATCACCTTGTTGAGCGCTCCCTCAAGCTCACGGATGTTACTGCGGACGTGGTAGGCAATCATGTCCAGCACCTCGCCCGCGATAGCCTTCGACATTGCCGCTGCCTTTTCCTGCAGAATCGCTACCCGGGTCTCAAGGTCTGGCGGCTGGACATCGACGGTCAAGCCCCATTCAAACCGAGACTGCAATCGTGCCTCCAGCTTTGCCATCGCCTTGGGCGGCCGATCGCTGGAGATGACAAGCTGCTTGTCCCCGCTGTGCAGAGTGTTGAAGGTGTGGAACATCTCCTCTTGAGTGCTCTCTTTGCCTGCAATGAACTGGATGTCATCCACCAGAAGCACATCTGGCGAACGATACTTGTCCCGGAAAGCATCTGTTCGGCGAGTACGTATCGCCCGAATCAGATCGTTGGTAAACATTTCGGATGAGACGTATAGAGCTGTCAGGTTCCTGGCCTGGTAAGCGTGGCCGATCGCGTGTAGCAGATGGGTCTTCCCCAGCCCTACCCCTCCATAGAAAAAGAGGGGATTATACGCTTGGGCTGGCTTTTCCACACATGCCAGTGCGGCTGCGTGGGCCAGCCGGTTGTTTGCCCCCACGACAAACGCATCAAAAGAGTATCGAGGAGTTAACCGCATCCCCGGTGAGTGGTCGTCGAGTCCATCGTCCTGATCCGCGTCTGCCGGCTGCATATCCAGCAGCGGTTGCCCTTCTGTTCTCTGACCCACGCCGCCGTCGTTCCAGACGACGAATCGCAACTCTAGCTCTTGTCCCGCCACACTCTGCAGCGTTCGCTTGATGGTATCGTTCAAGCGATGCTCAAGCCAATCTTTGGCATAGGCACTGGGAACACTAATGAAAAAGAGGGCATCCTCGCGGGCCAAAAACCGCGCGTCTTTGAGCCAGGTGTCAAAAGTGGCCCGCGTCATCTGCAGTTGTAGCTCGCCTAACGTGGCTTCCCAAGCTTCAGCCGGGTTCATCCTCTATACTCTCAGTGTGCGAGCAACATAGTAGACATAACAATACAGCGGCGACCATGGAGGCTACAAGGGCGAATAGTTAGGATATGGTAAATCTACTCCTCAGCAATGCATCCCACAAGAGTCTGAAGGGATGCACTCCCCGGTACGGGCGATAGAGGTTCTGCTTGGTTTCATCGCCCGGCTTTCCATATCCGATGACATGCATTCTATCAAAGGGACGCCCCTTTTGCAATAGACCGGCACGCAAAACACCTTAAAGGTTGAGACATGTTTAGGGGAGGCAACCTTAAAGAAAACAGGGTTGTCGTCTCCGGCCGGCATGTTCGACAAACAACACATCAACCGGATGCACCCCCATCCCTGCCGTGACCACACACGCCCGGCGCTACATCTGCCGGTCTCCGGCCCAGTGCGCTGGACGGCGTTCACGCGCCCGCGTACAAGCGCTTTAAGCTTCACGTAACAATTGGCATTTCTCGCGATTGGCGCCGATGACGCCCCAGGAGCTCAAGCCGCCTCTCTCGGCCGGAAAAGAAGAATCCCCATCAACAGGCCGGCATCACCGAAGGATCCACCGCTTTCCCGCCCGGTTTCCGCTTCCCACTGGCTAGCATGAAGAGAGTACCGACGCGGCCCGGACCGATCGAGGCGAATTCACTCAGCGGGCGTGCTTCCCGTTTTCCAGCGTCCTGCTAGACAGTCGACCATGAGCCGCGTTGCATGCCTGCACAACGGTGGTTCCCTGGAAGCATGCCCCGAATATGCGAGTGGCACAGTGGCCGCCCCCGGATCAAACCGAGAAAAGTGCGACCGATCACCGATCAATTCCCGCTTAGCGCGGCTCTAGGAACATCACCCTAGCAAGGATAGAGGCCGCGACTAGCGCGGAAGCAGGTCGATGTCCCCCCGGTTCTGGAGTTGCGTCTTCGCCCCCCCCACCATCAAGAGAGGATAAACCCCCGCCACGACGGTGGGTAACACACAAAACGGGCTATAACCAACCAGTTACGAACCGTGGTTCGTAACTGGGCTCCTCTAGGTTGCGAACCATGGTTCGCAACCCCGGGCCGCTAGCCCTCCGTATCCGAACTGGACGGCTCCAGTCCCCCCTCTCGGCCCAACTCTTGAATCAACAAACCCAGAAAAGAGTGCAGGCCATCAATCTCAGCCAGCCGATCTGACACGTTTCCATCTTCTATCACTCTGCCCGCCACAACCTGCAAGATCGACGGCTCGGAGCGAGTGGTGCGGTCCAGCAAGCGCGACATGCCGGCCAGTCGATCCAGGACAATGGTCTCGGGAGAACGGATGGTCCGGGGTTTTCGCGTCCCCTTCTCGCGCTCGTCAGCCAGCTTGGCCTCAGCAACATCCAGATCAGCGGCGCCCACCAAGCTGGCGACCTTTTCACGACCCAGGGCATATTGAACGATCAAGCGTACGATTCGCTGTTGCCGCTCCGGCAGCGCTCCAGCCGCGGCCAGCGGCCGAAGTTGAGACTCGGTGATCCCGGCACGATCAGACACATCCAATGCCTCATCGCACAAGCGCAAGAGGCCCAGCAAATACTGACAGTACCGTGTTCCCTTGCCTGTTGCCTGCTCGATCAATGGCCAGGCGCCTTGAGGAATCCGGCGTGCCAAGACGCCCCGGTAGAACCCGTACCCCATTCCGCCTTCATCCAGCTCTACCACCGGCGCCGACTCGCCCCATTTCAGAGAATAGCCCGGACTGGTACCTCCCTCGAGTAATACCAGCCGCGCCACTTGGCAAGCCTCCTGCACCGCCGAGAGCGGTTCTCCCTGGAGATTCTCCGCGGCCTGTCGCCAGGCACTGGCTTTTCCAACCACAATTGCCTGAATCGTCTCAAATCGGAAATCGTTCTCAAATCCAACCAGCCACCAGTGCGCCCACCACCGGCGTTCGCCCGTTTCTATCATGTACCTTTCATGATCCCCGTTCTTCACTGAATGTACCGTGATCGGGTTGATCTGCTCTTGCGCCTCCAAGGAACGCGCCAGGCGAACGACGCGCGATTCCAGCACCTCTGCTTCTATCGCGTCTTCCGATGCAAGTTCCCGCCATGCATTCAATGCTTCCACCGGCGCCAGCTCTCCGGCCAGAAAGCGGCCCCGAAGTCCTGCCGGCAGCACTCGCCGCGCCTGGAGAGGATCCGGGACGAGGTCACCAATCGGAAGGGTTACCACACCATGCTCCCCACCCGACGCGTCGGGGCGCCTGGTCAGTTCGGAAAGCTGTGCCAGTCCCTCCAGTGCATCGTATGCGGACACCTTGTCACCTCGCCGGGTCATGTTGTTGCCTCCCGCACATCGACTCTCATTCTACGACCTTTCCCCCCGTTCCACGACTTCGACCAGGGCCTGAGCATAGGCAATGGCGGCCGGCGCCCGCGGATTGTACGAAAAGATATCCAGATGCCGGCGTTGTGCGTAATCAATGTCCACGTTCTCCGGAACAATCGTGTTGAACAACAAGGAACGCATGCTGCTGTCCTTCAAGTCGCGCAACGACTCTTCCATCCCCTTTAGCCTTCCATCAAACTTTGTGATCAATACCCCCAGGATGCGCAAGTGCTCGTGCCGGTACGCTCTGCGCAGCTCCAACAGGTCATCGACCATTCGAACCAGTCCCTGCAAGCCCAGATATCGAAGGTCGAGCGGAATAAGTACTTCATCGGCCGCCATCAACGCACAGACCGAAAGGCCCGTCCAGGTAGGACTCGTGTCAATCAGGATCCAATCATATCGATTCTGCACGGCTGCCAATGGTTCGGACAAGCGATAC
>DAOUVM010000193.1 GCA_030667645.1 Ardenticatenales bacterium
CTATGACTTGCCGCCCGAATACGTCGCCCAGACCCCGGTAGAGCCGCGCGACAGCGCCAAGCTGATGGTGTTGGACAGAGCGACGGGGGAGATTCGGCACCAGGTTTTCCGGGAGATTTGCAGCTATCTCCGAGCGGGCGACCTCCTGGTACTCAACGATACTCGTGTGATTCCCGCCCGCCTCGGCAGCCGGAAAACAGGGACCGGTGGGCGGGTCGAGATCCTGTTGCTGGAGTGTCTCGGAGGGGCAAACTGGCTGGCCCTGGTCGGCGGCCGAAAGGTGCGCGAGGGAACAATCCTGGAATTGGTCAAGCCTGATGGAGTTGCGACCAGAGTGCAGGGAAAGATCACACAGACCCGCGGCGGCGGACAGTGGGCAATTGAGTTCAACAGGCCAGCCAGCGAATGGCTGTATGAGCTCGGTCAGGCGCCGCTCCCCCCGTACATTCGGGGATATGCAGGCAACCCAGAGAGGTACCAGACGGTGTATTCGCGGCATGACGGGAGCGCGGCCGCACCCACCGCGGGGCTGCACTTGACCACCGAGATGCTGCTCAGGTTGCGCGAAATGAATGTGGCGCTCACCTACCTCACGTTGCAGATAGGGCTGGATACCTTCAAGCCGATTGACGAAGAGGAGATCGGCGCACACGCGATACATTCGGAATGGATGCGACTCGGAGCCGACACCGCACGGCAGGTCAACGAGACGAAATCGGCCGGCGGCCGGGTCGTGGCGGTGGGGACAACAGTGGTGCGCGCGCTGGAAACGGGTGGATTGCTGGACAGGCTACCGGGGCAGGAATCCGATCCACGCATCAAGCGTCATGTTTCCGCCTGGGAGGGACCCACCAATCTCTATATCACGCCGGGATTTCGCTTCCAGGTAGTGGATGCGATGATCACCAATTTCCATCTGCCGCGCAGCACTCTGCTGGTGCTGGTGTCCGCCTTTGTCGGGCTGGAGAGTATCAAGCGAGCCTATGCAGCCGCCATGGCTCAAGGCTACCGGTTCTACAGTTTTGGCGACGCGATGTTGATCCTCTGACAGAGGAATGGAACTTTCGACGAATGAACACCGATGACCTCCTGGTTGGGGTCCTGCTATGCTGCCGGCCCGAGCCGTCGTCCCAGCCCGAAAACCGGCGGCCGGCCCCATGCACGCCATGAAACATTGGGGCGCGCAGCACGGCGCGCGGTTCCGGCCGGCAGTTTGTGTGGGAACCGGGGCCGGTCGGGCACCGTCATAGGGATAGGAACGAGGGCATTCGCCCATCATCGCTTGACTGGCGAGAGGAGTTGTGCCATGCATCGTTTTCTGGGTTTGTTGGCTGCTATTCTTCTGATGGCCGGCGTGAGCTGCAACTACTCGGTGTTTCCCGCTCCCGCGCCATCCCCTTCCCCCACCCCTTCTCCGATCGTACCTCCTCCACCGACTTTGGCGGCGCCCGCGCCGACCAGCACACCCACGGCTCAACCAGCGGAGGGGTCGATTTGTGTATTGGCTTATGAGGACGCCAACGGCAATGCCATGCGGGACGGTGAGGAGCGATCGCTTCCCGGCGTGCGCTTTGCGCTCCAGTGCGACAAGGACGAGATCAACGTCCACGTGTCACAGGCTGCACAGGAGCCATTTTGCTTTGTGAACCTGGCGCCAGCAACCTATGTGGTCGAGGCAATCCCTCCGGAATCGTTCAGAGGGACCAACCCGACCATTCTGAGTATCACGTTGAGCGCCGACGAGAGAATTCCGGTGATTCTGGGTTTTGAACAGGCGGATGGGTTGCCGGATGGCAAGCTCCTTCCGGACCAACCCGAAGCAGTGATGGCTCTTGTGGGGAACGCTCGGGCCGGTGGGAGTGTCTACCTGGTGACAGAGGATGCGCTCCAGCGAACCGATGACGGCGGCCAGACCTGGACAGTGCTGGGCGAACGGCCGCCGGCAGAGACGGTAGTTGTGAGCCCGGCGGATCCCAGTCGCCTGCTCGCCGGAAATGGTTTTGATTGTTTTCGAGGGGGGCCACCAGCGCCACTCTTTATCAGCACGAACGGCGGGGAAAGCTGGGATGAATCACCGGCGGGCCAGAATCTGCGGCCGTCGGCCGCTCACCCGACCAACCCATCGGTTGCCTGGGCGGTAGGCTGCGACGGCGCATACGTGACCTATGACGCCGGCCAAAGCTGGGAGCATCAGTCATTTGAGGCCTGGGGATTGTACACTCTGGAAACCATCCAACCGGTCATGGGCCAACCCGACGTAGTATACGCGGCCGGCAACTCGGAAGGAGGAAGCGGCGCGCTCTTTCGCTCCATGGATGGCGGCCACACATGGCAGACCCTGACCGATGATCCGGAGCTCTGGATCACCGCGCTCTTGGCGCATCCCACCGACGCTGACGAGGTCTGGTTTGCCACCCCGTCCGGCATCTGGCACAGCCAAAACGGAGGCGAGAATTGGAGTCATTCAGCGGCCGGTCTGGAGGCGGTCGCGGTGGGAGACGATTATCTATTTGAGGGTCGAGGACTGCACACGCTGGTGCGAACAGAGTCGTCTCTACTCTATCTCGGAACGGCACTGGGAGTGTTCCAGAGCGAGGACGGCGGAGCGCATTGGCAGGCGATTAGGGGAACTGCATGGGAGCAAGAACCGATCCTTCACCTGCTCGTCAGTCAAGCCGCTCCTCGAACCCGATTGTGGGTGACGGCCCAGTCGGGTATCTATGTTTACACCCCATCTGGGCCTTAGCACTTGTCACGGAAAAGTTTTCCGTTTTGAATGGTGATTCACAGGTACAGCGGCCCAAAAGGGCCAGGTTGTTTCTGAACAAGTACCTAGTCCGACGCACATTCAGGCAAGGGAGCGGACGGGACGCCAGCGCTGCGCCGCACTCCTATCTCTCACTCTCGTGGCGCTCCAGCCGCGTCCGTGACGCGGTTCTCGGACCCGAGTATCCAAACCTCTCACGGGCCAGCCTCACCGCGAGCCCGGAAGCGGAGAATCAATGGAGTGCCGCGAAACGGGAATTGCTCCCGAATCTGGTTCTGCAGATAGCGCTGGTATGAAAAGTGCGCCAAGCGCGGGTCGTTGACAAAGAAAACAAAGGTGGGCGGGTCCACGGCGGCTTGAGTAGCATAGTAGATCTTGAGCCGCCTTCCCGATTTGGACGGAGGCGCATGCCGGGCAGCAGCACCCCGGACCAGCCGGTTGAGTTCAGAGGTAGGCGCCCGTTCATAGCGAGCAGCGTGGACCTCCACGGCAGATGGCAAGATCTTTTGCACACGCTGCCCGGTCAGGGCAGAGACGAACAGGATGGGCACATAGTCCAGAAAGTTAAGCGCGGCTCGCAGTTGTTTGGTATAGCCCACCATCGTATGGGTGTCCTTTTCGATGGCGTCCCACTTGTTCACCAGCACGATTACACTGGTGTTCTCTTCCAGAATGAAACCGGCTATGTGCTCATCCTGAGCCGTGACGCCGGCCGCAGCATCGATCAGCAGGAGCGCTACGTCGGCTCTCTTGATGGCGCTCAGGGCGCGCAGTACACTGTATTTTTCAACTCCGCGGTCGATCCTTCCCCGCCGCCGGATGCCGGCCGTATCTATCAGTGTAATACTGGTTCCCTCCCACTCCATGTGGGTGTCGAGGGCGTCACGAGTTGTGCCAGCGATGGGGCTGACAATAGCCCGATCCTCACCCAGGAGCCGATTTAGCAGAGAAGACTTGCCGACGTTCGGCCGGCCAACAATCGCGATCTTGGTCGAGTCATCTGTCCCCTCGCCGGTTGTGGTCCAGGCAGGAAATGCATCCACCACCGCGTCCAGCAAATCCCCTGTCCCCGTGCCGTGAAGCGCAGAAATGGAGAGCACCTCGCCGAGCCCAAGGGCATAGGCCTCCACGGCCGCCTCACGTGCGCTGCGGCTCTCAGCTTTGTTGGCAGCAACGATAATGGGTTTGGCTGTTCGCCGCAGAATGTCTGCCACCTCCTCGTCGGCCGCCGTGATGCCCGCTCTAGCATCGACCAGCAACACGACCACGTCGGCCGCCTCGATAGCTATCGAGGCCTGGGCGCGGATAGCAGGTAGAAATCGAGCCGAGTCTTCCGAGAGGGGAGCAGTATGAAAGCCGGCCTCTACCTCGATTCCGCCGGTGTCCACCACATAGAACTCGACGCCGTTCCATTCAGCGTCGGCCTGGACACGGTCGCGAGTGGTGCCCGGGACCTCTGAGACGACCGCGAGCCGCCTACCTATCAGTCGATTGAAAAGGGTTGACTTTCCAACATTGGGGCGGCCAACAAGGGCAAGCATTGGTTTGCGCAAGGAGACATCCTCCCCAGGGTCAAGGCGCCGGCGTCAGCGTCGGCGTCAGCGTGCCGGTAGGCAGATAGACTGGAACACCCGTCTCGATCGGCACAGGAGGAATCAGGGTACCAGTAATCGTCAGCGTAGGTGTGATGGTTGGGGTTTGGGTGGGCATGACGGATATCTCGACCAGAACGGTAGGAGGCAGTACGCCCACAACTTCTACTCCCAGTTGGTTGCTCAACGCAACAGGAACAAGGTGGTAGGAACCCACGCCCATGCCAAACAGGTTGAGCGTCAAGCTCAGATCGCTCTCCGGGTCAAAGGATTCCATGAGCGCAAGGGGACCCACGAGGGAGACACTAACCCTCTCCGGCGAGATGGCAACCTCAAGACCGGGGTCCGGCCCCAGAATCCGTGGCTGCCAGGGAACCGTCAGGGTGGTAACAACAGGTTCGATGTCGATCGTGACCAGGACGTTCTGGGTATCGATCAGCGTGGTTCCTCGGGGAACAAGCACGCCTACCGGTTGCACGATGTCAGCTTTGGCATCAGAGACATCCACCGGCACTGTGCTGACAAAACCGGGCAGTTCGGCAACGACCCCTGGTGGGCCAAACAGCGTGACCCGCTGAGGTTCAACTGAATAGTCGGTCATCCGATAGCCGGCCGCAATCGTACCGGTGAGATTGACGGTGACAAAGAGCTCAGCGTATTGCTCCGATTTCGTGATGGGAACGGTGACCAAGATCTCGGGGGGATCTGGATCGACTCCGGTTACCACCCGACCGTCAGCATCCCACAGACGTACGAGCACCCTCTCCTGGACCCGTTCACGTGCCCCTTCGATGGAGAGCTGGATCCGAGCTTCGGATACCAGATCTACCCTGGAGGCCGGCCCTTGAAACGACACTATCGCGGGTTCAAGAAGCAATTCTCCAGCCACGTGGCCAAGCGAGGGTTCACCGGTGATGGTTGGTGTGATCGGCAGTTGGATGCTCCGGAATTCCTCCAGACGGATGGAGATATTGTCAATGTCTTGCCGGACAACGCTGACGAAATGGTCGCTCACCGAGACGGCAACGGGCACCTTGGCACCGTCAAGCGGAACGGTCGAAAGATCGACAACGGCGGAAAAATCATCGACCTGCAACACGGCCAGCGTTTGCATCGGCCCGCGGATTGTGACCCGGATGGAATCATCTGGGGTATTGGTCAACACAGTGCCAGCAGGCTGGTTGAGCATCAACACCGGCACAGGTTC
>DAOUVM010000096.1 GCA_030667645.1 Ardenticatenales bacterium
CCAGGCGAGTCCCATAGCCCACAACCGTGAACTTGACCTTGTCGTTGCCACGGCCCAATGTTCCGTCCGCCTTTAGTTCGTCCAGCATCCCCAAATCGGGCAGTGTCGCCGGCCCAAGGCGAATCTTGGGTTTCTTGGACAGGATCAGAACGCCCACCTCGTGCGGGTTCGACATCGAATCCCAACCGTAATCGGGATGCGTGATGATATCGACCACATCAATGAACGGCCCGTCAAAGATGTTCTTGTGGTCAAAACTGACCTTCACGTTGTCGATGGAGGTCCCATCGTTCATGGCGAAATAGTCAAACAGGATCTCCGTGCAATGCCCGGCCGTCAGGAACTGCTGATTCCCGATCCACGTGCCCGAGCAGATCTGAGAAACATCGCTGCCACTCACAACGACGATCGAGCCCACGTTCGCATACAGATTGCCGACGTCCTCTACACCCCAGGTAATCGCCAGGGCGGGGCCTACCCACACCGTCAGAACCAGCGCCGCCAGCAGGCCTAAAACCAGCAGCGCCTTCCACCCGTGAATCACATTATCTCTCATCATCTCTCCTCTGAAATGGACCGCGAGATTGTGGCAAGAAGTCACACTCTCGGAAATCACAACTCACACAGTTTGGTTTTCAACACCACCTCCTTGCGCCCGAGTGGAGCGCGCCGCCAGACAGACAAGAGACCGTTCGCTTGGCAGTTCCGCACTGCAGTGATGAACCGGCAAGGATTAGAATGCCCTGCCTCTATGTCTCTATCCGGCCGCGGTGAGCTTTCTCACCATCTCCGGGAGTCTGCCTTACCTCCGGGAGTCGCAGAACGACGCTCGCAATGCAGCCCCTCGCCACGCTCTGCTCATTCCTGATGAACCATTACAGCAAGGAATGTGTAAATATCATGCCAGCCCCTCGGCGGGTGCGGGACGTCCTCCACTCCGCCACCGATCCCCGATAACCTTCGCCGCAATCCCCTGGGCCGGAATCGAACGCAAAGGAGGCAGAGGCGGGAAGGGATGTGGTTGCGTCCGGGGAGGGCAATGAGCAGCCGCTTGGGGTTGCCCGGGCAGCAGGGGAGGTTTCATGGGCGGCTGCTGCAAGAATGACGGCCGAGGCAGGAGGCGAGAAGAACCGGCCGCTGCGGACGATATCAGCGGCGAGTACGGTGATCTCATCCAGCAGCAACCCGGCGGGGTCCAGCCCGGCCGGCCGAGGGGACGGTCCCCGCTGCCGGATGTTGGTGATCAACAGCACCGGGCCGACTATCAAGTCAGATCAGTATCTATTCAACCTATTGCACGTCGGATGCGCAACACCGCCGCGAGCATCAACAAAGCGACACCAACCAGCACCGATGCAAGACCAAAGATACCCATGGCGAAACCTCCGCTACATTCTCCCGAGTACTCTATTACATCGGTGCAAGACCCGTGCCATTTTCCCGGCCGTCATTCACGATCAAGCACGCCGGGGCACAAGTCTGGCTCGGGACTGCGGGCCGGCGGAAATTGAGCCCTCCCCACCGGCGGGAGCGAATGATAGGGTGAGAACGTCGTCTTGCCTACTTTTCGACGCCCCCAATCGGAGGGTGTTGAAGCAGGGGCCTCAGTGACGAGCAAAGAGGCATTCCTTGTGCAACAGCGGACCTGGAGAGGGGACGGCGCCCGGCTCTTTATTGCACACTCTCAAACGCTCCCTTGTCTCCCCATTCCCCATATGGTAGAATAATGGCAACCTGGTGACTGTGGTGGAGTGGTTAACACGTCCGGTTGTGGCCCGGAAGACCGAGGGTTCAAGTCCCTCCAGTCACCCTCCAGCGAATCCGGCCAAACGAATACCGTTGGCCAGTACCCTGCCCGCATAGCTCAACGGACAGAGCGTCAGTCTTCGGAACTGCAGGTTGGGAGTTCGAGTCTCTCTGCGGGCGCCACGATTACGAAAGCGTGACCAAGACCTGGTCACGCTTTTTCTTTGGCCTCGAGAGCGGCCGCCTGGTGGGGGGAAAGCTGCCGGGGGACCGCTTCCGGACCGGCCAAGAAGGCTTCCCGGATACCGGCCGCGATCTCATCCCAGTAGGCACGCGCAGCCGTCCACTTGTCACCGCGGAAGCGCCGGACCCACCGATGCAGGTCGGGATCGTCCAGACCCATCTCTGCCCAGCGCTCCAGGTATTGGTGAACAATGTCTACTATTCGCTCGCTCTCCCAAAAGACAGCATCATCCCCCTGAGACTCGTAGATCTGTCGGGCGAGTTCGAACTGGTGCGCCTCATAGTTCACGTCAATGTCATAGTGCGCCCGGATCACATCGTCGACAATAGCCTCCACCCACTTGCGGTGAAAACGGCAGGCGCCAGAGTTCTCGCTGAACAGTTCATAGACCATCCGGTGGACATTTCTCCAACCCAGTTTGCGCGGAGAGACAAAATCCACTCCATAGTAGCAAAAGTATTTGCCCATGATCGGCATGGGACTCAGCATGCCGGGTGCCCAGTACTGATTGGGCGCCAGCCCTCCGTTCTCACCGTGAGGAATGTAGGCTGCGCGATCGACGGTCCGCGTACCGTACGCGGCATCCAACCAGCGGGCGGCAGAACGCATCCCGCTTCGGAACGGCGCTCCAGCCGGCCTGAGCAGAATCATGTCCACAATCGCTTCCGCATAATCCGCGTTACGGGCCGAATCCTCAACCACATCAAAAGCCTCACTGCCGGCGGCAAAGCCAAAGCGCAGCGTATCGGCCGGCGGCAACCCAAGCTCCCCCGGCGGGATCAGCCCATCGCGAACAAGCTCCATGAGCCAGCTAATGGTGCTGCCTATCTGAATGGCGTCCAGGCCCATCGCGTCCACGGTATGATTGATCCGCTCGGCGGCCCGTTGGTCAAAGATGCCGCACAGTGGGCCGAGCGCCTGGTAGGGTTCGTAATCCTTTTTATAGTGGCGGTGCAGTTTCTTGCAGACAACCGGGCAGGGTTCGCCGCAGTGGTAAAAGCTCCTGGTCTTGATCGTCTGTTCATTGAATTGCGCCAGGTAATGGTCTAGGATCAGTTGCTGATGTTGCCGGCGCCGGGCAAGAGACGGCTGATACACCGAGCCATAGTTGAAACTATAGAGTGAATCATCGGCGGTAGTCATATTGACGCCAAATGTCCCGCCGGTTTCAAACTCGGGCACATAGCGATACTTGGTAGTGACTGCGATATCTGTCTTGATCGCCTTTTGCCCAAAGTGCTCCAGGAAATACCCGTCGATCTCCTGCGAGTTCTTGAGATCGGGATCGATCCAGTCACCGCCAAAGATACAGGCTGCGACGCGGTGCCGCTGCAGCAGGCGCGAGCCCAGCCCGCCGCGGCCGGCCCAGTCAACGACCGGTGTGATCTGCCCCTTTTTTACGTGGCTCGAGCCTATGATCCCCTCGTTGGTATGGCGGGCAGCCGGCCCAACGGCGAAAACGCGCATCCAGTCGTCGTGGTACTCGGCGCCGTAACGATCGAACACCGCCTGCTGTAGCGCAAAGAAACCAATCCGCCCGGTCCCGTCCGCGGCCGCATAACTCGCCCAGACAACATCCGGATCGATGGGCTCAAACCGAACCTCTATCTCCCCATTCCGGTGGTTGAGTACCAGCACCGAGTCAGTATCACAACGGCCGCGCAGGCAAAAGAAATCCACGCCGACCCGGTGACTGACAAAGGCCCCGCCCCCCAGGCTAGAGATGTAGAATCCCTCCCAGGCAGGCGACCAACCCGTAAAGACCAACCGGCGGGTACCCGGGATGCTAGAGCCAGCCAGAGGCCCGCCTCCCCAGCAAAAGCTGTCCGGATCCTCCCGGTATCTGATCCAGCCATGGTCCACCGGCCCAATGATGCGATCGTCCACAATGCGACGAATCTCGAATTCGCCTGTGGCGGCGCAGATGATCAGCTCGCGCTGCATCAGTCTATGCGACATGGTTGCACCCGGTCCATCTGCGCATTATAATCGATGTGCGCGTCAAGCGATCCGGTGTCAAGCCGGGATGCAGCTCCACAAGCGGACGAATGATACCATCTCCCCATTCAACCAGCCTGTTCATTCGCGGCATGAGCGATCTCCGGATCAAGCCTGGATGCCAACCTAATCTATGTGATGTACCATCTCCCAGTGTACTAGAATCAGCGAGAGGAGCAACTCATGTTTGATGCATTCACACGACAAGAGCTGGAGGGAATGCTGCGGGACGCAGCCCTGAACTGGCTGACCCACGACGGACTCTGGTTCCTGGCGGCCGAGGAAGCGCATGGTACGCCGGCCGCCATTGAGCTGGACAAGCAAGCGTGGGAAACCTTTACCGTTATTGAGGCGAAACGAATCATAAAGCGGCACGGCATCCAACCGGGCGGCGGCATACCGGCATTGGCCAAGGCACTCGACTGCCGGCTCTATGCCTTTATCAATCAGCAGGAGATTGTCGAGCGGAGCGACAATCGGCTGATCTTTCGAATGAACAAGTGCCGGGTGCAGACGGCCCGCCAACGCAAAGGGCTGCCGGATTTTGCCTGCAAGCCAGTTGGGCTGGTAGAGTACACAGGCTTTGCCCGCACCATTGACCCTCGCATCCAAACCCGCTGCATCGCTTGCCCGCCGGACGCTCATCCGAGCGAGTGGTATTGCGCCTGGGAGTTTACTCTGGAGGAATGAGCGAACAAGAGAATTCCGCAGAGGATGCGATCATGATGCATCCTCTTGCGGCCGGTGCAGTTGACAGCGTTCAGTGAGGGGGTCGTAAAAGCACCTTATCAAAAACAACTTGCGGTCTTGTGACCGCTCTACTCGTGAATCACCGTTGAAAACGGAAAGTCATTCCTTATCGAGTGCAAAGGGCCCGCGGCGGTGGGATATGGCAACCGGGCTGGGCCTGGAGGGGTATGCGCCCCAGCCCAGCCGCCTCTAGTTGAATCTAGCGGCAGCGCCGACAAAGGGCGTCTGGTCCGCTCTTCGACGCCCCTCTACGCCGGGGCCGGGGCCAGAGGCAGATCTAGCGTCGGAGTCGAGAGATGTGACGTATCGATCTCGGGCACCAAAGGCGCCGGCATTGCGGGCGGCGCCGGCGGCAGCCCAGTTGCCATCAGTGATTCGAACTGTTTCGCGTCAATCGTCTCCACTTCCATCAGCTTCCGGGCCACGGCTTCCAACTTGTCGCGATGCCGGGAAAGAGCGTCCAGCGCCCTCTTGTGCGCCTCACCCACAATGCGCCGCACCTCGGCGTCAATCTCTTCCGCGACAGCGTCCGAGTAATCTCTCTGCTCGCCGATCTCCCGGCCCAGGAACACCAACTCATCCTTCTTACCATAGACCAGCGGTCCAAGCTTCTCGGACATGCCATAGCGCGTGACCATGTTGCGCGCCATCTTGGTCACCTTTTCCAGATCGTCGCCGGCACCCGTGGTCACGTCGCCAAACACCAGTTCCTCGGCCGCCCTCCCTCCCAGGGCATAAGACAGCTCATCGGCCAATTTGGCCCGGTGCTGCAGATAGCGGTCCTCGACCGGCAACGCCATTGTGTAGCCAAGCCCCATCCCTCGCGGAATGATCGTCACCTTGGAGACCGGATCGCAGTTGGGGAGCATGTGCGCCACCACCGCATGGCCGGCCTCGTGATAGGCGACTGTCTCCTTTTCTTCTGGGGAGAGCAGACGGCTCTTGCGCTGCGGCCCGGCAATGACCCGCTCGACAGCCTCTTGAATCTCGCTCATTCCAATGCTCGTCTTGTTTCGGCGAGCCGCCAGAATCGCGGATTCATTGATGGTGCTCTCTATGTCGGCGCCAACAAAGCCCGGGGTCAGCCGCGCCAAATCCGCCAAGTCAACATCGGTGGCCAATGGTTTGCCGCGGACATGAATTCCGAAAATCGCCTCTCGGCCTAGCAAATCCGGCCGGTCGAGCACCACGCGCCGGTCAAAACGGCCCGGTCGCAAGAGCGCCGGATCCAGAATGTCCGGCCGGTTGGTGGCAGCCACAACGATGACGTTAGTGTCGGTGTCAAACCCGTCCATCTCGACCAGAATCTGGTTCAAGGTCTGCTCCCGTTCGTCGTGGCTCCCGCCCAGTCCCGCGCCCCGGTGGCGGCCGACCGCGTCGATCTCGTCCACAAAGACAATGCATGGACTGTGGCGCTTGGCCTGCTCAAACAGGTCGCGAACCCGGCTGGCGCCGACTCCCACAAACATCTCTACGAATTCGGAACCCGAGATGCTGAAAAACGGCACGCCAGCCTCACCGGAAACCGCTTTTGCCATCAGAGTCTTGCCCGTTCCCGGCGCCCCGACCAGCAGCACCCCCTTGGGAATCCTGGCTCCCAGACTGATGAATTTTTCCGGCTCTTGCAGGAACTCTACCACCTCGTGCAGTTCCTCCTTGGCTTCCACCAATCCAGCTACGTCTTCGAAGGTTACCTTGGGCTGATCGCCGGTTACCAACCGCGCCCGACTCTTGCCAAAGGAGATCGCCTGGTTGTTGCTTCCCTGCGCCTGGCGCATAATGAAGAAAAAGATGCCGGCAAAAAGCAACGCTGGCAGGATCCAACTCAACATGGCGATAATGTTGGTCCAGTCGCTGGTCCTGTCAATCTGAATCCGGACCTCCTCCAGATGGCTCGGTTCGGTTCCGTACGTCGCCAGCAACTCTTCCAGCGTTGTGCCCGGTTCCTTTTGCGAAAGGATCTTGGTTCCATCTTCCAAAAAGACAGATAGTTCCCGCCCGTCATCGTCGACCACAATCTCGTCAACAGTACCGGCTATGACTCTGGCCGCAAGCTCACTGATGGCCAACTCCTCAACCTGGGGTGCCTGCGATCGGTAGCTCCACAGAATCGCGACAATCGCCACCAGAATGAGCAGGTACACAAACCCACTTCTCAGCTTTGTTGAATTCACCAATACCTCCAATCCATCCATCCGACGAGAGATGGACCCGTTTTCGTCACCTATTTACCAGAGAATTGTACCAAAAAATGATCGAATAGCTAATATGATCAAGGGAAGAGCGGGTGGCGGGAGCGCGGGTCGCAGGTAAGCCTGGTAGACCAGAATCCACAATGGAATCAGGCCCAGAATCGCGAGCAGTGCGACCGCGCCCAGAAAGACGGCCGCCCAGTCCGGGTCCGCATCCGTTGCTGCCGGGGAAGCGAACGATGATGCCTCACCGCTACTCGAGGGATCGGGACGATCAGCCGAGTCTCCGGATACCGGCACCGCGATCGCGGGGGACACAACCTCGACCGACGTTGCCTGTTCACTCTCTACCCGGTAGTTCTGCAGAATGGATCCCAACTGATCGGCGGTACGATACCGCGCCGCAGGCTCTTTGGACAGGACCTTGTGGATGACCTTGGCCACGGGCGGAGGGACTTTGGGGTTCAAATCCGTGATCGGCGGTGGTTCCTCGGTGAGGTGCTTGAGAGCCAGGGCGGCCGGTGAGTCCGCCTGAAAAGGCAGCCGGCCGGTGAGCATTTCATAGAGGACAATGCCAATTGCATATACATCGGATGCCGGGGTGGCGGACTGGCCGGCCGCCTGCTCTGGGGAAAAGTAGTGAGGTGTTCCCCAACTCGAATCTCCTCGGGTTATGGTTGCCTCACTGATCACCCGCGCAATTCCAAAGTCGGCCACCATCGCCCGGCCATCAGTGGTCACCAGCACGTTCTGCGGTTTTACATCACAGTGTACGAAACCGGCCCGATGTGCATACCCCACGCCCTTGCAGATCTGGATCGCCAGGTCCAGGGCGTTCGCCAGCGGCAGCGGCGCCCAGTGGTGCACGGTCGTCTTGAGGTCCTCTCCGTCCACTAACTCCATCACGATATAGTGGCGGGAGCCATCCTGCCCCACGTCGTGAACCGTGACCACATTGGGGTGTGATAGGCTAGCGACCGCCTGGGCCTCGCGGTGAAAGTTCTCGATGAACTTGGGGTCTCCGGTCAAGCTCTCGTGCAGAATCTTGATCGCCACCAACCGGCCCAGCGCCACATCTTGGGCCTTGTGAACCACTGACATGCCGCCAGCGCCGATCCGACCGATCAATCGGTAGCGCCCGTTCAGCATCACTCTCTCATTTGCCATCTGATTCAACTCCCTTGTCCGATTTTACCGAAATCGAATGCTCTCGTCAAAGATGGGGTGGAGAGTGTAGAAAAACGAGCGAGGCGCCGTCCCC
>DAOUVM010000101.1 GCA_030667645.1 Ardenticatenales bacterium
CGGATGCAGTATTCGAGCATGCCGATATCCACCACGCTGTTGCTCTTGGCCACTCCAATCAGATCGCAAAAGTTCCGAATCGCCTCCGGCGTGTATCCTCGCCGGCGCAATCCCGATAGAGTGGGCATCCGCGGATCATCCCATCCGTCGACATGCCCGCCAGCCACAAGTTCCAGCAGCTTGCGCTTGCTCATTATCGTATAGCTGAGGTTCAGTCGTGCGAACTCGATCTGCTGTGGATGGTAGATGTCTAGAGCACCGAGATACCAATCGTACAGGGGCCGATTGTTCTCAAACTCCAGGGTGCAAATCGAATGGGTGATCCCCTCGATCGAGTCGGATTGGCCATGAGCAAAGTCGTACATGGGATAGATGCACCACTTGTCGCCGGTTCTGTGATGCGTTGCCCGTAGAATCCGATACATGACCGGGTCCCGCAAGTTCGGATTTGGGGCTGCCATGTCGATCCTTGCTCGGAGTACGCGGGAGCCATCCTCGAATTCCCTGGCCCGCATGCGCTCGAACAGGTCCAGGTTCTCCTCAATGGAGCGGTCACGATATGGACTCTCGGTGCCGGGTTTGGTCAGCGTGCCACGGTAACGGCGGATCTCTTCGGCGCTCAAGTCGCAGACGTAAGCCTTGCCAGCCTTCACGAGCTGCACTGCGAACTGGTAGAGAGGCTCAAAGTAATCTGACGCGTAATATAGTCGATCCGCCCAGTCGAACCCAAGCCATCGGATATCCTCCTGGATCGACTCTACATATTCTGTTTCCTCTTTGATGGGGTTGGTGTCATCGAACCGCAGATTGTACAGACCGCCGAAATCCTGCGCGATTCCAAAGTTTAGGCAGATCGATTTGGCGTGCCCGATGTGCAGATAGCCGTTCGGCTCGGGTGGAAATCGAGTGTGAACCCGGCCGTCGTATCTGTTCGTCGTCAAGTCTTCTGCAATGATGTCTCGGATAAAATCGGTGCTAGTAGACTCGGTCATCATCATCTTGACTCTCCGTCTGGCTGTCTTCCTGGCAGTTGAGGCTGGTAGCGCTGCGTTTTAGCCGCGCCCGGCGCAAATCGCAGTCGAATTTCGCCCTGCTCGTTCAGCACTATCGGTGTGCGGATCCTCCGCCGGGAGAGAGCTCCCCCGAAGGAAGCCAACTCCACGACGCGTGCGATAGCCCGGTCGGGTGCACGCGCGTGCCGGCCCGCGTACATTGTCCATCTAATCCCTTCGCTTGAGCTTCCGGACAATGCCCGATACGATATTCAGCCTCGGCACTTGCTGGATATACGTCTCGTAATCTACGCCGAACCTGTCCACGAGTTCCTGATCGGCATTTCTGGTGATCTGATCAATGCTTGCTATCCCAATCACAGCCAAAATGACAATCAACCACTGCTGGCTGGCCAACATTGCCGCCGGGTACATTAAGAGCCAACCAAGATAGAGAGGATGACGTACGATCGAATAGACCCCACCCGTCACCACCACCGTTGTGGCGGTAAAATCTCCTCCCGCTTGAGGATTCCCCTTTCTTCTCAGAGTGACCATTGCGAGCACAATGAGCAGAATACCCACTCCAACGATGACGTTGCCCACAGCCAAGAGAGCCTGACTTGAGGGGTTATGAAAGGACAGGATAAACAGTAGCCAGCAGAGAACGATGGTAGTGCTTGCGATGGGAAAAGCCAGAGTGCTTGATCGCGATTTCATTACCTTCCGTCTCTTGGTATCCGAGAATGGGTTGAGCAACCCACTGACCTCCGGATCGCTTGGTGGATTCGCAACCGAGCTTCCATGATCAAGACCTAAACCAATTATACGGCATTCCACAGGTAACGCTACACCTGGGGCACAGGGACCCATCCAGACGGCATAGGGGTATCAGTGGCGCGACGACCATCAAGCTGGCCTGGGCTGGCTGGCGGCAATCTGGCGTTCTGGATCCGCTTGCGCTGGCCGGCCGGGAGAGTGTGCCTGCGCTCCACAAAAAACACCCCGCCGCTGGAACGGCTGGGCGTTTTTCAGTTGGCTGAGGGACCTGGATTCGAACCAGGAACGACGGATTCAGAGTCCGCTGTTTTACCGTTAAACTATCCCTCAATGCGGCTGGATTCTACCATAGGCATGGTGGGCTGGCAAGAAAAGACCGCCAGGAACACGGACATCAGCCGCGTTCGCTAGCTTGGTTTGGTCCTTCTCAATCTCTTGGCGACAGCCCCTCAAGATGGCTCAAGGCCCGATCGATCCGGGCCAGCGTCTGGTTCCGGCCCAGTGCTGACAGGGTGCCAAAGAGGGGAGGGGCCACTTTTTGGCCGGTGACTGCTACCCGGATGATGCCAAAGAGCGGTCCTGGCTTTAGGTTCATCTTGCCTGCCAACTGGCGCAGGCCCTCTTCCAGGTTCACACTGTCAAATTTGCACAGGCTAGCCAGCATGTCCCGCGCTTGCTGCAAGGCGGCGAGAGAACTGGCGGCGTCCATCTTTTTCCCTATCAGCAACGTGGGTTCGTAACGTAGCTCCGTGGCAAAGAAGAAACCCATCCAGTCTACCGCGTCCTTTAGCGTCTTTATGCGTTCCTGGATGAGTGGCGTGGCGCGGACCAGCATGTCGGCGACGACGGCGAGGCCAGCCTCTTCAAGAAACGGCCGGATGGCAACTGATAGAGTCTCTGGTTTCATGCGGCGGATGTAGACGCCATTGAGCCATTCGAGCTTGCTGTAGGGTAGGCGAGCTGGCGACGGGTTAACATCTTTGAGGTCAAAGCGCGGAATCGCCTCCGCCAGGCTGAACACCTCGCGATCATCCCCGAACGCCCATCCTACGTTGCAGAGAAAGTTGGCGACTGCCTGTGGAAAATATCCGGCCGAGCGAAACTCGCGCACCTGGATCAGCACTTCCTGGCCGCCGTCGGTGAAGGCCTGAGACCGTTTGCTCAGCTTTCCCTTGCCGCTGGGGTTCAGAATCAGTGGCGCGTGAGCGTAGATAGGTTTCTCCCAGCCAAGCGCCTCGTACATCAGGGCATGGAGCGGAGCTGTCGGGATCCACTCATCGGCTCGTACGATGTGCGATATCTCCATAAAGTGGTCATCAACCACATTGGCCAGATGGTAGGTGGGAAAGCCGTCCGACTTTAGCAGAACCAAGTCCTCTAGCTGATCGTGCTCAAAGGTGATGTGGTCCCGGATCAGGTCGTGGATAGTCGTAGCGCCTTGCAGGGGAGTCTTGAAGCGGATGACATAGGGGGCGCTGGCGCTCTCCAATTCAGCAATTTGAGTGGACGTCAGAAAGCGGCAGTGACGATCATAACCGGCTCTTTGGCCGGCCCTTTGCTGTTCCTGACGGGCCGCTCTGAGTTGCTCCGCTGAACACCAGCACTTGTAGGCGTGACCGAGTTCAACCAGCCGGTGGCCCCATTCGCGGTACAGATCGGTCCGCTGGGACTGAAAGTAGGGACCATGCTTTCCGTTGGTCATGGGGCCTTCGTCCCAGTCGAGCCCCAACCAGCGGAGGCCGCTCACAAAGTCATCCAGCGCTTCAGGCACAAACCGGCTGCGGTCCGTGTCCTCAATTCGCAGGATGAAAGCGCCGCCATGACGGCGGGCGAAGAGCCAGTTAAAGAGCGCCGTGCGGGCGCTGCCGATATGCAATGGACCAGTCGGACTGGGAGCAAACCGGACGCGGACTTTTTCCTTCATCGCTTGAACTCGTATTGCTGATTGCGCATGAGCACGCTTTCCACCAGGCCAATGCCAAACAGCAGAGTGACCAGAGAGCTTCCCCCATAACTGACAAACGGCAGCGTCAACCCGGTGACTGGCAGCAACTGGAGGTTCATTCCGATGCTAACGGCGGTTTGGAAGAAAATCAGGGCGGCAATTCCATAGCAGAGAAACGCGCCGGCCGGCTCTCTGGACAGCCTGGCGACCCGCAGTATGCGAAAGATGAGGATGGCTATCAACGCCAAGATGACCAGCGCACCTACCATCCCTACTTCCTCGGCGATGACCGAGAAGATAAAGTCGGTATGGCGAACACGCAAGAAACGCAACTGGCTCTGACTGCCGAGAAGGTACCCTTTGCCAAGCAGGCCGCCAGATCCGATGGCGATGAGCGCCTGGCGAATATTGTACTCCTGGTCAGGTACTAGGCTGGGGTTAATAAAGGCAAGGATGCGCTGTTTTTGGTACAGTTCCATCAAGGGCCAGAGAATGGGGATGGCCATCAGCCCGGTCGCGGCAATCGATCCCACGTGGAGCCACCGCATTCCTGCCAGCCAGATCATCACAAACCAGATGACCATCATTTCCACACTCATCCCCAGGTCGGGCTGGAGAAAGAGAAACAGAACCGGTACCATCATGTAGACAAACGAGAGCAGTACGGTGGACACCTCTCTGATCCTGTCTCGACGGGACGCAAGGAACTGGGACAGGCTGACGATAAGAAGCATTTTCGTCAGCTCGGAAGGCTGCACTGCCCCCTCCAACAACCAGCGGCGCGCCCCTGCTTCGCCAAAGTTCCCGCTCAGGAAAATGAGGAACAATAACACCAACACAAGGCCATAGATCCACCAGTGGGCTGCCATCAGGTTGCGATAGTCAAGACCAGCAACCAACAGCGCTATGAGCAGGCCAAAGATGCCATAGATGATCTGCCGCTGAACCAGATCAGCCAGGCTTTCCACGTCCAGAGTCGCACTGTTGATGAATGCGATGCCCATGATGGTCAGGACTAGACCTACAGTGAGCATCCAGGGGTCAAAGTGACGCCAGAGCCGCGTAGTCATCTCTTTTTTGGCATTAACGGAATATCCGCTACCAGACGGCAGGCCCGGCCATCCTGCTCTAGCGTGAAAACCACGCCCTCTCTATCCACGTCCACTCGCTGCCCTATTGCGGCGACGATCTCACTTCTGAGCAACTCGAGCATCCCGGGCGATAGATCACTGCGGTCGTGGATCAACACCATCTGCAGCCGGTCCCTGGCAATCTGACGGCTCGAAAGCTTTCTTTGTCTGAACAGCTTGCTCAACAGGCTCACTCTTTTACCCCCAAAGCCGCTTGAAAAGGCCGCGCAGACCGCGCTCCTGGGCCAGCGGCATGAACGGGATCTCCTCTCCGACAATGCGTCTGGCGATGTTGCGGAAGGCCTGGCCAGCCACGGAGCGATCCTCCAGAGCGGCTGGCTGGCCGTGATTGGCGGCGACAAGCACCTGCTCGTCCTCGGGTACGATGCCAATCAGCTCGATCATCAACACATCAAGAATGTCGCCAATGTCCAGCATGTCGCCCCGGGCGATCATCTCGGGCTTGAGCCGGTTGACGATCAGGCTCGGTGCTCCCTTTTCATCCGCTTCCACCAAACCGACAATCCGGTCCGAGTCGCGCACTGAGGAGACTTCAGGGTTGGTGATGATGATGACTCTGTCGGCCGGGGCGATGGCGTTGCGAAATCCCCGTTCAATTCCGGCCGGCGAGTCTATGAGAACGAAATCCTGCTCGCGGCGCAGGTCGTCGCAGATGAGCACCATGTCTGAGGGACTGACGGCTGTCTTGTCTCGCGTCTGGGCGGCAGGGAGAAGATGCAGCCCCTCCAGCCGTTTGTCCCGAATCATAGCCTGCCGCAGTTTGCATCGGCCTTCAATGACGTCTACCAGGTCGTACACGATCCGGTTCTCCAATCCCATCACGAGGTCAAGATTGCGCAGCCCGACGTCCGCGTCGATTACGACGACCTTGTTCCCGAGTTGGGCCAGAGCCACTCCCAGGTTGGCTGTGGCAGTAGTCTTGCCTACTCCCGCCTTGCCAGATGTAATCGTGATGACTCGTGCTCCGTTGTTGAGCGATGTTGCTCCTACAGCCATTCCACCTATCCTACCTGCTATCGGCGGCCCCGATAGCCGGGACTCCAGCTTTCCGCTACAATTCGCCCGTCCTTGATCGAGGCCTGTTCCGGCACGGGTTCCACGTCACCAGATCCGGCCGGCGAGACAGTGATCAGCTCGGCGATTCTGAGTTGAGTGGGGGCCAGGTCTAGCGCGCACACCAGTGCGTTCTGATCTCCATAGGCGCCCGCATGAACCAGCCCACGGATCCTGCCCCACACTAACACGTCACCACCAGCGACAATTTCGGCGCCCGGGTTCACGTCACCGATGATGACAACGTGACCTGGGTGCTGAACCAGCCGGCCGGAGCGCAGCGCTCCACGCACCAGCATGCAATCGCTTCCGTTTTCGGCCTCGCGCTGCTCGGAAGGTGCCGAGGGCGGTGGCTCCAGTCGCCGATCGCTGCCGGCGAGTTCCACACCGCTCCCAGGCAACCTCGTACCGAGTTCGAGCCTGCGCGCCGCGTCCTGGGTGCCGGCATGTTCGCTCAGTACCGCCCACAGAACTATGCCGTGAGAGGCCAAGAGGTCACTGATCTTTTCCAGATCGGCCGGTCCCAGCTCTCGCTCTCCGGCGTCCACTGCCGCGCGGCCGCCCTGGAAGAACCTCTCTCGTGTCGCCAGTTGATGGGCAAGGTCGTCCATCAGCACGTCGAGGGGACACTCGCCTAGCGCAATCGCAAGCCCGTCGCGGACACCCTTGATACTGACTGTCGCGTTCATTGAGCGGGATTATAAAGGGTAACCAGCAAAACGTAAAGCGTACCCCGGCCGGGCATGCGACCGGTTCATCAGGGTTCCGGGATGGCCACACCCTCGAGCAATACTCGATCGTCGGTTGCGTTGCCGACAGGGTCCAGAACGTTGAGCCGTCTCATGGTGCCTAACAGGTACAAGCCGATCTCGAGCCGGTAGGGTCCGGGGACAGCATCATGATCGATGACGATGGTGTGGCGATCGGTGACCGTCCTGCCGGGCAACCACTGGCTGGTGGGATAGGTCCCCTGCACTGGCCACGTATCTACCTGGCCAACGATCTTGTCGGCGGCGTCCAGCAAGTGGACAAAAACTGTATAGTCTTCCACAATGGGGGTTAACGCCTGCCATACCAGCGTCACATCCAGTGTTCCGCCAGGTTGTGGCTCCAGATCAGGGATGTCGGTGGAAAGCAGGGCGATGAGATCGTCATAGCTGACCGCGCCGACCGGCAGCGGTGCTCCCTCGACAACTAGTTGCGCCAGCGAACAGGACTCGGTAGGCAGTTGGAGCCAGCCACACCGTAATGGCCCGTCCATCCAGACAGCGAGCGTGTGTTCCCCATCTTCAATTGGAGCGGTGAGAACACCGCCGATGTTCGAAGAGGAGATGTTGATAGCCGTCTCCGGTCTGCCCGCCCAACCGATCTTTGCCGCGAACGTGGTTGTGCTGTCCGCAACGAGGGTGACAGGAAGCTCCGCGCCCGGTCGGGCCTGAATCGGCACATCCACTCCGAGGATGACGGTCCCGTCATCCCAGACTCGCGCAGGCCATTGTGGGTCGGGTAGCTCTTGAGGTTGCTGGGTCCTTAAAACGCCAACGGTCAGCCAGGGACTCGCTGCATGGCTGGGCATCAGACTAGCATTGGCAAACGGGGCGAGCATCGCCACCTGGAGCTGGTAATCGCCCGGAGCCAGGCTGGGCGGAACGGACACCTCGTGTGAATCCGGGATGATCTCACCTGGCCGCCAGGCGGAGGTGGGATAGTAGTTTCCGACTGGATGCATGCCATTCTCTTTCCATCGCACGTTGCCCTCGTCATCCATGAGTCTCAGCCAGACCTTCCAGGTGGCGTTCACGGGAGCACTGGTCGTCCAGTAAAGGGTGATTCGGAATGGATCGGGGTAGGAAGTTCGCCATTCGGTCGCGGTAGAACCGAGCAGCACGACGTTCGGGCCAAATCGGGCATCCAGCCGGCCGTCGAGGGCAGGGGGCGATGCCACGGCGTGCGAACTCACCTCAACCAGGGGTCCGGCCGCTCCGGGAATGGAGCGCAAGTGATAGACTCCCTCCAACCCCGGCAGAAAGCGGGCCAGGTAAACGGTCTGTCCGGCTGCTATTCGGGCGTCCAGCTCGGCGCGATA
>DAOUVM010000204.1 GCA_030667645.1 Ardenticatenales bacterium
CAGCTTGCCGATAAAGCCCAGCAGGATCGAAAAGACGCCGGCCGCGACCAGCACCGGTCCCGAGTAGTTGCGGGTGATTGCCATCAGCGAGTTGTTCTCGCCATAATTTGTGCCGGCGGTTGAGCCGAACATGCCGTTGATAAAGTCACCGATACCGTCCAGGACCAGGTTAAAGCCGATGTGCTCATCGAGATGATACTTTTCCTTGCCGGTATCCTCGGCAAAGCGGTCCACGTACAGACTGATCTGGTAAAGGTGAGCGGTGGATTCGGGGATGGTGGCTATAGCCATGATAGAGATACTAAAGATCGCCGTCACGACCATGGATCCGGTAAAGCTGGGGAGCGTGATGTGGGGAGCGACAAACCAACTGGCTGATCCCACTGGGTCAAAATTAACCAGACCGAACGGGAGAGCGATGAGGTACCCCACAACAGCGCCCAGCAGGATCGGCAACATGCCGATGAATCCCTTGCCCTGCAGGTAAACCGAGAAAAGAATGGTAACCACCAGGGTGATGGTAGCAACCGTCCAGTTGGCCTCAGCCATTCCCAGGGCGGCAAACCCTAGGCCGATCCCGATCACACACGCAACTGAGCCGGTGATTACCGGCGGGAGCACCTTGTCAACGGCCTCTTTCCCCACCTTCATGATGATGTAACCCACACCGATGTTGAGGACGCCGGTGACCAAGATGCCGGCCTGCATGGTGCTGATGATGCTGTCCGAGGCCGGGACGCCCCACTCGGCGTTGGTAAGCGCCAGGTAGGCGGTCAAGTAACTAAAGCTGGAACCGTAAAAGAGGGGGATGAACTTGCCAATGCGCCACTTGGACAAGATCAGGGCCACCACAGTAGCTAGACCGGCAATGGACAGCACGGTCGAGACGTGGAATCCGGTGAACAGAGCGCAGAAGACGGTCGCTGGGAACATGGTCAGCACGTGCTGAAGGCCCAGCAGGATCATTTGTCCCCAGGGGGGTCTATCGTTGGGCAGATAACCCATTAGTTTGGTGTCTTTAGTGCTAGCAGTCATCTGAAACCTTCTCCTTATATGGTATAGATGGCTGTTCCCTTCTGATCGACGTTCCGGGCCCCCCGACACCCGGATGTCTGCCAATAGGCTACGAGGGAGCAGCAACAGTCAAAGATAAGAATAAAACTGACTGTTTGCGATCGATTCTCCTCCTTTTCCGGCGCCGGGCCAGAATCATTCAGTACAATACCTGCAACCCAGTTTTCGCTGCTCGGTCAGTTTGCTGTCGTCGGTTGCCTCACCTCCTTTTGCCGCACCGGGCAACGGCAGTTGTGCCTTTGCGCCGCCCGTGAATCACCATTGAAAACGGAAGGTTATTCCTCAACAAGTGCTAGTCAGCGCTGGACATTCGGCCGAGCCAGAAACCGATCACCATGCCGACGATGGCGACGGCCGCAGCCATCCATGCGGTTCGATACTCGGGCGCAAAGATGTCATCGGCAACATCTTTGACCACGTCCCTTGCGACGGCTGCTGCGAACGCCGTCTCCGAGGGGGCCGCCCCTGCAGAGGGCGCTGGCTGTGCTGCGGGTGCAGCGGGTTGATCCGCCGGTGGCGCGTGCAGAGACCTGTTCAGAGACGCCAGTCCCTGGCGAATCATGCTCTTGCTCACCGAGTCCATCAGTCGCTGTCCCACGCCCGCCAGCTTGCCGCCGATCTGCAGATCACCTTGATACTTTAGCAGGGTGGCGCCATCCCCCTGGTCCACCAACTGCACCTGGCCGACTCCGTTGATAAAACCGGGCGCACCCCTGCCCTTTACCGACAAGGTGCAGCTTTCCGGCGGTACCTCGTCCGATACGACCAGCCGCCCGGCAAAGACGCCCGCAACCGGTCCGATCCGCACGTTCATCTTTCCCTCGTACACGTTCTCACCGACCAGAGTCATGCTCTGGGTGCCGGGCAGGACTTTAACCAGCACGTTCGGGTCTCGCACCAGGTCCCAAACCTTATCACGAGGGCCGTCAAACAGGTATTCCCCTTCTAGCTTCATCGAATGCGCTCTCTCCTGGGTACTTGTTCAAAAACAACTTGGCCTTGTGCGGACGCGGAGTGTTCCTGATTCCGCATTCAAAGCGGGAAGTCATTTCTTAACAAGTGCTAGTTGAACTGGTGAAACGTGATCTGGGACGGCCGACCTGCAGCCGCCGGTTACGCATCGCCTCTTTCCATCCTCGCCTCTTGCATCAGCTCGAACAAACGGTTGGGGCTGAGGGGCATCTCGAGAATTTCCAGATCGTAATCAGCCAGGGCGTCCTCTAGAGCCTGCGCAAACAGTGCCGGAACCGGAATCGTTCCCGCCTCACCAGCGCCTTTGGTGCCCAGCGGGTTGAGCGGCGAGAGGGTTTCCTCATGACCAATCTCGATCCGGGGAATCTCCAGGGCAGAGGGAATCAAATAGTCTGCCAGCGAGGCGTTGAGCAGTTGCCCGGCCTCATCAAAGACAAGCTTCTCATAGTACGAATTGGCGATTCCCAATGCCACCCCGCCGTGAATCTGGCCATCCACGATCAGAGGGTTGAGCACGGTACCACAATCCTCAACCGCCACGTAGCGCTTGATCTCGACCATCATAGTGTCCGAGTCTACCTCCAGGATCATGGCATGGGTGCCACTTGCAGTGGCGCCGTATCGGGGACCAAAATAGTCGGTGGCCTCTAGCCCCGGCTCGGAACCCGGTTCGACGGCTCCGCGCATGGGATTGGCCAGAACCGCCAACTCACCCAGGGTGATCGCCTGGTCGGGAATGTCCGCTACTCGCACATGACCATCCACCAGCTCGAGCTTCTCCTTGGGTGTTTCCAGGGTCTTGCTGGCCAAATCGAAAATCTTGGCACGCACAGTCTTTGCGGCAGCATAGATGGCATTGGCGGCAACCACCGCACCGCGGCTGGCAAAGGTGCCGGTTCCCCAATGGAACGCGGCCGTGTCGCCCGTCACCAGGTGAACGTCCCGCACACTCACACCCAACTGATCGGCCACAATCTGGGCAAAGGACGTAAAGTGGCCCTGCCCCTGGGTGCCGACGCCGGTTGCTACACTGATCTTGCCACTGGCCTCAACCGTGATCCGCGCCCCCTCGTATGGGCCAATGCCGGTCGTTTCGATAAAGGACGCGATTCCGATACCCACGTGCTTGCCCTCAGCAACAAGCCGTGGCTGTTCCTCTCCAATGAACTCTTGCCAGCCGATCCTCTCTGCTGCCTGCTCCAACGCCAGCCGGTAGTTCCCGCTATCCAGAACCAACGGCGAAAAAGCCTGGTCAATGATCTTGTGGTTGTGCGGAAAGTCATCCGGAGAGATGAAATTCCGCTTCCTTATCTCTATCCGATCGATGCCCAGCTTTCTGGCTGCCAGATCCAGCAACCTCTCCGCCACAAATATCCCTTGCGGGCGTCCGGCGCCGCGCACCGGCGTGACGATCATCTTGTTGGTAAAGACGACCTTGGCATCCGTCAAATAGTTGGGGACATCGTACGCCCCCATCGCGTGGCTCTGGGTATTGAGAGGCAATGTCATGCCATAAGGGTCATAGGCGCCCGTGTCGTGGACGAATACGTCCTTGATCCCCAAAATACGCCCATCGCTGGTCAGAGCCATTTCGGCCTGATGAACCTGCCCCCGCTCTTGAGTGGTGGCATAAAAGTTCTCCTGCCGATCCTCTATCCATTTGATCGGCCGTTTGAGCTTCATACTGGCCCAGGGGAGCAGCACCTCCTCCGGTAGGAACATCATGATCTTGGGGCCAAAGCCACCACCAACGAAAGGAGCGATCACCCGAACCTGGTGTTCGGACAGGCCGAGCATCCCGGCCAGGCCATTGCGAACCGGGATCGGCGCCTGGGTCGTGTCCCACAAGGTCAACTGCTGGCTCTTGTCGTCCCAGTTGGCCACTAGGCCCCTGTTCTCCATTGCAGCGGCCGCACCCCGGTCAATTGCGATGCGTCGCGAGATGACCAGGTCGGCCTCCCGACAAGCTGCCTCATAGTCCCCTTTCTCCTGGGCCAGATGAGCGCATAGGTTAGAGTCTAGGCCTTCGTGGATCAGCGGAGCGTCTGAATCCAGGGCTCGCTCAATATCCACCACCGGTGCCAGCGGCTCATAGTCAACCCAGATATCCTCCAGGGCATCTTCGGCAACATAGCGGCTGACCGCAAAGACAACCGCGATGGCCTCGCCAACGTATTTCGCCTTGTCCTTGACCAGAGGGACCTGCGTGCGTTGGTTAAAGATCACATTCTCGACTGAATGGGGAGCGGGAACCAACAGTGGACCGGGTCTCCAATAATCTCCCAGATCCTCGGCCGTATAGACGGCCACCACCCCGGGTCGCTTGCGGGCGGCCGAAACGTCGATGCTGTTGATGCGCGCGTGAGCGTAATCACTGCGCAGAAACGCAGCGTGGAGCATGCCGGGGATGTCCATGTCATCCACAAATAGCGCCTGCCCGGTCAGCAGGCGAGGGTCTTCATTTCGGGTTATTCGTTGACCAACGTACCTTTCCGTCACGGTGCCGCTCCTTGTTTAATAACACGCTCAGGCGAAGAACGCTACGGCGCGGGGCTATTGACTGTGCTCGGGCCGCGACTCTTCGGCCGCCAACAGGACGGCGTCGACGATGTGCTGGTATCCGGTGCACCGGCAGAGATTTCCAGAGATGGCCTGGCGTATCTCCGGCTCGGAGGGATCCGAATTCTCTTCCAGAAAGGGAACCAGTGTCATCAAAATGCCCGGCGTGCAGAACCCACACTGGACGCCGTGGGTCTCGCGGAATGCCTGCTGGATTGGGTGTAGCTTCTCCATCGTTCCCAGCCCTTCGACCGTATCGATCTCGCATCCGTCCGCCTGCACGGCAAACACAAGGCAGGAGCGGACCGGCTGGCCGTCAAGCAGGATGGTGCATGCCCCACACACGCCATGTTCACAGCCGACGTGAGTGCCGGTGAGGCCCAGGTCGTGACGCAAGAAATCGCTCAACAACAGGCGCGGCTCGACCGTGCGATCGTACTGGCAACCGTTCACGTTGACGCTTATTTGGCGCATATCGCTCATGATGATCTCCTTGATGAAATGATGAACGATGGAGAAAGAGTGGCAAATGACAGAAACCTGATCCTGTGTCCTTGGTCTTTCGTCATTTCTCTGCTGCGGCTCGCTCAAAAGCCTGTGTCAGCGTCCGCTCGGCCAGCACTCTCGCCAGATGGCGACGATAGTCGGCCGAGGCATGGATGTCGCCACCCGGGTCAATGTCGGACTTGGCAGCGATCTCGGCAGCCGCACGGATCGCCTCCGGCGTGGGGGCCTGACCC
>DAOUVM010000042.1 GCA_030667645.1 Ardenticatenales bacterium
CATGCCTACCCCGGTACCGGGATGGAACTCGACCAGCACATCCACGTCGCTGTCGGGCCGAAAGTCCGGCCGCAGCACCGATCCAAAGAGCGACAGGCTTTGAATCCGGTTGCGACGGCAGTAATCAGCTATCATTTCTTCCGAAACTGGCAACTGCCTGCTCAACATCCTGGCCTCCTCAGCTAGGACCCGGCCGCGTGGGACCGAGAGGCCACGTCCTCGCCCAGCTCCCGCAATACCAGCCACTCCATCCGCAACCGGTGACCGATCACGATCGGTCACCTTCTTTCGATCTGGATTCTACACCAGGCAGCGGCTTTGGCCAACCGGTCCCGGCAAGTGCGAGCGATTCCAGTACCTGGCGGAGCGCTTGATCTGGTGTGGCGCCCTCGTTCGAGTCCGGCGCCGTCATCCGGCCGATTCGCCACAAACACGCCGGCAAACAGCGGACCCGCACATCATATCCCAGCCGCCTCCTCAGACACCAACCATCGCTTCCGCACCGCCACCAAGCAGTTCGCCTATCCCCCCGAGGGTTTCGACAACAGTAAGCAGCACAGCCAGAGGGTGTTGAAAAAGGGACTGCGCCGACGGGAGAGAGAGGCAGTGGTGGGGTAGAGGCGCGCCTGGTGGCCCAAAACGCGCGAGGTGAGCCGTGCAGGATTCGAACCTGCGACAAAGGGCTTAAAAGGCCCCTGCTCTGCCAAGCTGAGCTAACGGCCCACGCGAAAAAAGTATAGCATGGTGGAGGAGGGGTGTCAACCGGCGGAACACCGCCGGCCTGCCTGGCGCCGCCAAGAGATGCCCGGGTGCGTCTCTGGCCGGATCCCGCCGGCCGGCTACGACCGGAACGCGTCCGGTCAGATGAAACGACCGATCACCACTCCCGCGAGCGTCCACGAATGGCGCGGGCCATCTGGCGCTCGCTATCTCGCTTGGCCATCGCTTCGCGCTTGTCGTATTTTCGTTTCCCGCGCGCCAGGGCAATCTCCACCTTGGCTCGTCCATCCTTGAGATAGAGAAGGGTTGGGATGATGGTATACCCCCGAGTGATGACTCGATCTATCAGCCGGTTGATCTGACGCCGATGCATGAGGAGTTTTCGCGGCCGGGTGGGCTCGTGGTTGATCCGGTTGCCGTATTCATAGCGGGCGATGTGTGCATCGACGAGCCAGAGTTCGTCGTTGCGCGGTTGCACGTAGGCCTGCTGCAAGCTCACCCTGCCCGCTCGGATCGCTTTGATCTCGGTACCGGTCAACACCAGGCCCGCCTCGAACCGGTCCTCGAGGAAATAGGTGTGCGATGCCTTGCGATTGGTGGCGATGATTTTGCGGCCGTCTGCCATTCCACTATTGCCCTGTGATCAGGTACTCTAGTGCCCGTTCGAGCTGGGGATCACGGTCGTTTTCGCGATCTTCTTCTGTCAAAGGCACCAGGATGTCCGGCTCCAGACCCTGGCCGTGGATGACCTGATCGTTGGGCGTGTACCAGCGGGCCACGGTGATGCGCAGTTCAGAGCCGTCAGAGAGGCGATGAGCTTGCTGCACCGAGCCCTTGCCAAAGCTGGTTTCGCCCACCAGCACCGCCCGCCCCCTATCCTGGATCGCGCCCGCGACGATCTCAGAGGCGCTGGCGCTGCCTTCATTGATCAGAACCACCAACGGAATCTCGTCCGCCAACCCCTTGCTGGTGGATTCAAAGATCTTTTCCGTTTCATCGCTGTGACGCTCAATGAGAACCACGCCGGCCGGGAGAAACTCGTCGGCCACAGAGACTGCTTCGTTCAAATAGCCGCCCGGGTTGTTTCGCAGGTCCAGGATGAGCCCGGCCGGCTGCCGGTCAAGCAGTTCCTCCAGCGCGGCCTGTAGACGATCGGTCGCCTGTCCATTGAACTCGTACAGACGGACATAGCCAATGTCCCCCTCTAGCATCTTCGACTCGATCGTAGGAAGAGCCACGCGCGCCCGAACGATCTCCACGTCAAAGGTGTCGGGCTCTCCCGGTCGCAGGATCGTCAGCACCACCGTCGTATCCTTGGGACCCCGGATCAGCGAGATCGATTCATAGATGCCAAAGCCTTCTATCGACTCCCCGTCCACCGCCAGAACGATATCGTCCGCCTTGATGCCGGCCGCCTCGGCTGGCTGCCCTTCCATCGGCAGGACGATCTCCAACTCGTTCGCGTCGTTCACCCGCACGTGAGCGCCGATTCCCTCAAAGCTCCCGCTCATGTCGCCGCGATTGATCTCTGCCACCTCTGGTTCGATGAACGACGTGTTGTCGTCATCCAGCTCTTGCAGCGCCCCTCGAATAGCGCCATAGACACGCTCCTCCTCCGAGGGCAGGTGGCCATAGAAATCCCGCTCGATCAAGTCCCAGACTTCCCAAAAGATCTCGAATGACTCCGTCCGGGAGGAGGTGGGAACGGGCGTTGCCTTTAGTACAGGTTGTTCCGGGCTCACACGCTCACCGTCAGGCGTAGGAGACGGCGGGTCGAGTTCATCCTCCAACAGATACGACTGCTCCTCCAGGGGCGCGGTCGCCAGCGTGCTGCCGCTGACATAGCCCGCCACAAACACAGTACCCGTCAATATCACCGCCGCCAGGACAACCAGGCAACCTCTCACTCCTCGGCCGATCGATTCACTCATCATCACACGCTCGCTATTCTCCGTTCTGCAGGAACTCTACTGCGCGCGCCAATTGCGCGTCATCGTCGCTCTCATCCTGGGCGACCTCAAGGTCCGGTACCAACCCCTCTCCATCCAATTGGTGGCGGTCCGGCGTGTACCAGCGGGCAGAGGTGACGTGAAGCGATGATCCATCGCTCAGATCATAGATGCGCTGAACGGACCCCTTGCCAAATGTCGTTTCGCCGATCAATGTCGCCCTCTCCCGATCACGCAGCGCGCCGGCGACGATTTCTGACGCGCTGGCGGTGCGCCCGTTCATCAATACCACCAGTGGCAGATCAACGGCAATGCCCCCCCGATCGGCCCGGAAAGTCTTTTCTTCCTCATCTGCCTTGTGCTCGTAGAGGACGATTCCCCCATCCAGCAGGTGGTCCGCGACGTCAACGGCCGCTTGCAGCAACCCGCCACCATTGTTCCGCAGATCAAGGATCAGCATGTCCGCTCCGGCTGCCTGGAGCTCCTCAAGCGCCTCCCGAGTCTCTTCACCGGTGCGCTCGGTGAAATGCGTCAACTGAATGTGGCCGATGGATGGATCCTGCTCCAAGAGATGCCAGTTCGCGGAGGGCAGCTCGATAATGGCACGCGTGATAGGGATTTCCACCAGCTCTTTTGCGGCCGGGTGGCGTACAGTGAGCACAACATCCTCCCCCACCGGGCCTCGAATGATCAGGACAACATCATTCACCGTCATTTCCGCGGTCACCGGCCGGCCGTCAACAGCCAGCAAAAAATCCCCCTCCAGGATGCCGGCCTGGGCGGCCGGCTGCCCCTCGAGTGGCGACAAGAGAAATTGCCCATCCTCATCCTGTGAGATATAAGCTCCGATGCCGCCAAAACTGCCGCGCAGGCTGTCACGTTCCATCTCCCGCGGTTGGGGTTCGACAAAAAGAGTATAGGGATCATCCAAGGCAATCAGCGAGCCACGGATGGCGCCATAAGTCACCACGGTGTCGGTGGGCAACTCGCCGTAGAACTCTTTCTCCACCAGATTCCAGGCTTCCCAAAAGAGATCAAACGTCGCCACTTCCTGCAAGGCCGGAGTCAGGCGGCGGGTGATCACCGTGGCGGAGGCAAAACCGGCGCCAAAAGAGCTCGTCAGGAGCAGGAAAGCCAGAAATAACAGGATGGGGTATCTCACCCTAGGCTGCATAATACGGTTCCGCGGTGGTAGAAAAATCGGCGGCATCTGCCGCCGACCTTAAAATTGTAACATAGTCATACATGCATGACAAACAACCCCAAGGAGAGTGTAGAAAAACAAGCGAAACGCCATCCCGTCTGTAGTTCCGCTGCTGCGCAAGGAAAGCCGGCAGGGGTGGGGATGGTGCGCTGGAGATTCCCCGCCATTCCGTCTATCGTGGAGGGAACTCTGGCCGGCCATACAGCCACCAGAACCGCTCCCGGGGGAAAGCAGGCTCAAGCGCAGCGGTCCAGACGAAATCGCCGGGTTGGAACCAGCGCTGGAACTGCGTATCGAGCTGTCCCAATCGTCTCTGCTGCGGCGCTACATTGCCAAGGGCGGCGGCTGCATCCATCAGCAAATCGAGCAGCGTACGCAGTTCTGCTTCGGTGGCGTAATAGGCAACGCAAGACTGTTTCCGCTCGCGGCAATCATCAACAAACCATTGCCACGAGTTCAGCCGGGCGTCGAGTTCACGCCGCATGCGCTTTTCCATGTGAGCCGCCCATTGTTCGGTGACGGACCGAAAGGCATCGCCGGCTGCGGACAACCGGTTCTGCTGAATAGGGGTTAGGCGATCCGATTGTCCTCCAAGGCGATGGGTGCGGAGCAGCACCCCGCCGATCGTCAACAGGGGCGCGGCTGGCCTCAAAGTGACGGTCGGCGAAAGTCGCCAGTAGAGGAGGTCCGATTTCAGATAGGATTCCAGCTCGGCGACCATCGCCTCGACAACTGCCAGATCGTAGGCCAACCCGGATGTCCGATCGCTCATCGTCTCCCCTCCCCTTGATCTCCGCCACGCCGCAACAGCCCGACACTTTTGAACGACAACAACTCGGGGCTATTTCGGCCGATCCACACTCGATTTTCCTTCCCGAGGCCAGATCCGTTGGTGAAAAAGCCCGACGAGCAGTACACCGGCCACCATGATTCCGGCTGCAACCCCCAGCACCACTCGAGCCCCGGCCTCGTCATAAACGGCTCCGGCCAACTGCGTGGCAACCAGTGGGGCTACACCGAACATGACGGCACTGAGAAGCGATTGGGCGGTAGCGATACGGCCCGAGGGCGCCCGTCGAGCCATAAAGGTGACGGCAGCCGGCAAGAGCAAACCCATCCCGGCCCCATTTAGCATCTGAATCAAAAGACCCAACTCTGGCGACCGCAAGGTGGCAAACAGCCCCCAGCTCAACCCACTGAGCGCCATGCCGGTCACAAAGACCGGCGGTGCACCTCTACTCCGAATCAGACGGCCGCTCCACAGCATCGTCGGGACCTCCGCCAGCGCCCCCACTGCCGAGACAGCCCCCAGCAAGCCAGGACCGGCTCCCAGCGAGCTTATAAAGACGTAGAGAAAGATATAGCCGGCCGTGATCCCGGTCGCCGCCAATCCGGCAACCAGAAGAAAGAGGGCTATCGGCCGGTCGCGCAGCAGGTCCAGCGCGGAATCGCTTCCCCCGGTTGGGGCCGGCGGTTCCTGGGGCACCATCTGCCACGCTACGGGTAGAGCGAGCAGCATCAGCAAAGCATAGATGGGGAACATGATACGCAGCCCCCACCCTTGTCCGACCTGGCCAATCAGCATGCCACCCAGCCCAAAGCCGATCGATCCCCAAAGCCGCACGCTGCCATAGGGGATGCGTCGCTCGGCGGCTGCGGCCGACGTCACTGCATCGCTCAACGGCATGATAGCAACTTGGAATAGCGCAAAAAAGCCCATCGCCAGCAGCAGAGGCCAAAAGCTGGTGGGCAGCCCCAGCAGCACGGCGCCGCCGGCCGTCCCGGCTATGATCCAACGCAAGACTTGCAGCCGGGAACCCCGCGCATCGGCGACAGCTCCCCACACCGGGGCAATCGCCAGGGTCATAGCCGGAGCCACCGCGGCCAGCAGGCCGATCTGCCGGCCGCTCAGGCCCAGGTCTTGTTCAAGATAAACGTTGATGAACGGCAGATAGACGCCAACGGCCCCCATGACCAGGAGATAATGGAGCCGCGTTCGGCTCAAGCCATCACCGGGCCGGGGGGCCGTGGCCATCCACTACCCGCCGTTACTATTCGACGACCAGCAACTTCATATACTCGCCCATGTGGGCAATACTATCCAGATTCCAGGTGGCGTCAATGATCGCGTCCTGCTGAGCCGCACTCGCCACGCCGGTTGCATTAGCGCGGAACTTGGCAATCACTTCCTCGTCGGACATGGGGTTTTGCGGGCTGCCCTTGGCATGGTCCACCGTGTCGCCCACAGTGCGGCCATCAGTGGTGGTCAACGTGGCAATGGCCCGCTTGACGCCTGGGAAGAGGCCATCAATCTCGGCATTCGCCACCACCTTGATCTTGGGCAGCAGCGCCCGGATGCGCGGATCAAAGAGCTTCTCCTCGTCAAAAGAGGTGGGCCAAAGGCCCCCGTCGGCCGCGGCGGCCGCGATGCAGTAGGGCAGGCTGTGATCGGCCGTCTCCCTGGTCTGCGGGTCATACTTGCTGGGATCGGACAGGATGTCCGCGCCGCGGGTGGTCGTCTGGATATGAATCTCTGTCAGGTCCTCTGCCACCAGATTGTGCTCCTGCATGACGTTCAGTACGGCCGAGATCGGCTGGTGGGTTAGCGCCTCGGTGGGGAACGCCTTGTAGGCGCAATCGGTGATCAGGAATTCGACTCCCAGCCCGTCAAGCAGGATCTCGGGCTTGAGTTCCACATTGTGGATGACGTGCTGGAACCCCTCTTTGCCCTCTATCACTTCCACCGGACCCGTGTACCCTTCCAGCGCCATCAGGGCCGCCAGAACGCCGGCCTGCGTGGCCAGCGGGTCAGCCGTGTTCTTCATGTTGGTCAGATGCCCGGCCACCACCCCGCCCAGGGTAAAGTGGCTGCTGCCGCTGATGCCGGCTGCGGCGACCATCTGGTCGGCGTTCAGGTCGTACATCCGGCCCGCGACGAAAGGACTGACAAACTGCGTCAGCGTGGCATGGTGCCAGCCGACCTCGCGGACGCCAGGGAAGCAGGCCAGGCACCAGCGCATTTCCAGTTCGTACGCGATCATCATAGCCACGAGCGCGTCCTTGCCTCCCTTTCCCAACGCCTCGGCCGGCGAGATGCCGCCAAAGATGACATCGGATGGATGACTGGGGTCCTGCTCCCAGTAGATGTCGTTATAGTCCAGTGCCCGCACCAGCAAGCTGTTCATCAGCGCCGCATTGGATGCACTGGTTTGCTTCCCGCTGCCCATGATGGTCGCTTCGGGCGTACCGCCGATCCTATCGATAAAGCGGTACATTGCCGCCATGTCATCGTTGTTGACGGCCGCGAGTGCACAACCCACACTGTCCAACAGGAACCGTTTGGCCTCCTTGATCGCCGGAGCGGGAATATCCTCATACCTTAATGCGATGGCAAACTCGGCCATCTGGTGAGTGATACTTGTCATCGGTTCATCTCCTCATGGAACTGCGAGGCGGGGCTCGGGTCTATCCGCCAGGCTCCGGTCCTCAATACTCCAAGCGCTTGACCAATAAAACATTTGGCGGTTTTGTGACCGCTCTACCCGTGAATCACCACTGAATACGGAAAGTAATTCCTTATCAAGTGCCACCCTCGTGACTAGAGCTTGGCCGCGATGGCCTGCGCCATCTCCAGCGTCGTGTGGGTCCCGCCCATATCATAGGTGCGGACCTCTCCCTCGGCAATGATCTCTGCCACGGCGCCTTCCAACCGAGTCGCCATCTCTCCCTCGCCCAGCCAATCCAGCATCATCTTGGATGCCAGGATCGTGGCGATGGGGTTGACCTTGTACTGCCCGTCGTACTTTGGTGCGGAACCGTGGGTCGGCTCAAAAACCGCATAATCAGCGCCGATGTTCCCGCTGCATGCAAAGCCCAGACCGCCCACCATCTGGGCGCAGAGGTCAGAGATGATGTCTCCAAACAGGTTGGTGGTGACGATCACCTGATAGTTCAACGGGTTCTTGAGCAGCCACATTCCCATCGCGTCAATGTTGGCATCGTCAAAGCGAATGTCGGGATAATCGGCCGCCACCTTGCGGGCTGCGTCCATGAACACGGCATCGGTCTGGCGCAGAACGTTTGCCTTGTGGACCGCAGTGACCTGGCTGCGGCCGTGTTTCTTGGCGTACTCGAACGCCGCCCGCACGATCCGCTCCGCACCCTTGGGGGTAATCGCCCGGATGGAGATGGCAGCATCGCGCGCCAGCTTTTCCACACCCTTGACGGCATAGAACTCGTCCGGCACCTGTGCAAACTCGACGCCGACGTACATCCCTTCGGTATTCTCACGAAAGACCACAATGTCGATATCGTCTTTGTAGTTGAGCGTGTTGCCCGGATAGCCTTTGCAGGGCCGCAGGCAGATGTACAGGTCCAGCAATTGGCGCATGCGCACGATGGGACTGCGGTAGGTCATACCCTTGCCCTGCAGTTCCGGTATCAGTTCCTTTTGCGACACATCCTCGCCCTTGGAGGTGATGGCGCCAAAGAGCGCGCAGTCAGTCTCCTTCATCAGGTCCAGCGTCCTCTGGGGCAGCGGCTCGCCCTCATTGCACCAGAACTCCCAACCTATATCGGCCGGGACATATTCGGCATCCAGTGCCAGCTTGTCCAGGACGATCTTGGTCGCCTCCATCACATCATTGCCCACACCATCACCAGGCATCCAGGCGATTCTGTACTTAACCATTCTCCCTACCTCTCCTGTATCGCTCGACAACTCTGTTCGTCATTCGTTCCCCACTGATCATCCTGGCCAGCAGGGTTTGTTTCCCAAGTGCTTGTTCAAGAACAATTTGCGGTTCTGTGACCGCTCTTCCCGTGAATCACCATCCAAAACGGAAAGTTATTCCTCAGCATGTGCTAGACGGCCGACTCTAGCGCACAGGGTCCGCACGAGCACTTGCCGCAGGCATCAGCTAGTCCCAGATCCTCCAACTCGCCGGCAACTTGTTGCAGGCGCCTCCAGCAGGCCTGTTTGTCGATCTCGTCGTCCTCACCCAGCGCCGCCACCGGGCAGCGCATCACGCACTCTAGACAACTGCCGTCGTGAAAGTAGAGGCAGCGCTCTCTCGGCTCGACCACGGTGGGGGTAACCTCGGCATCTATCACCAAGCTGCCAAAGCGGCCGGCGCAACCAGCATCCGTGATGACGAGATGGTGGAGCCCAAAGCTGCCCAGCCCGGCAGTGACGGCCACACTCTTGTGCGACCAGCGGCTCACCAGAGTTTCCGGGTCAAAATTGTGAGTCGGTGGCTCGGCCGCAGCGCGCACTCTACGTTCGGCCAGCAGTTCGACGAGCCGAGCAGTAGTGCGGGAGATGAGGGCGTTCGTCTCTACATAGGCCGTGGCCCACTCGCGCGCCACTCTTTCTTTTTCCCGCGCGTTGGCCTCTACCACGGAGGCCGCAAAGGGCAGAAAAAAGGCAACCACCGATCGGGCCCCGGGGAGCATTTCCTCGGGCATCATGTGGGTCGGTGCGGCCACCCGGCGCAGATCGGCGAACCGTGGGCCACCAGCCGCGGCGAACCCAACCAGTGGCTCGCGGTACTCTGTGACCGTCTCAGCCTCAAACACCTGGCGTTTGATGGTGTCAGTGATAAGCTCAACCAGTGTCACAGAATCCAAGAGCCACTCACCGCCCTGGTCAACCAGGGCGCCTGGAGAATCCCTGACCAAGGGCGCTCATCGAGCGCCGACTGCTGAGGATAGCTATCGCGCATCTGGCACCTTTGCCGTCATCCTGGTTCCCCTCGCACAGAGATCCGTTACCTATGCCAGTCCCAGCTTTCTGCGAGTATAGGGGATTAGCCCCCCGGCCGCCATCATCTCCATCGCCATCTCGGGCAGCGGGGGAAAGCTAAAAGTGCCGGCCGCGCACCGAATCTCGCCTGCCTGGAGGTCGATCTCCACTTGTTCGCCATCCTCAACGGCGTCCACCGCGCTGGCGCAAATCAGGGCCGGGAGCGCGTTGTTTATGCAGTTGCGATAGTAGATACGGGCAAAACTCTTGCCGATGATGGCGCCCACACCGGCCATCTTTAGGCAGGTGACCGCCTGTTCCCGGCTGCTGCCGCACCCAAAGTTACTGCCACCGACCACGATATCTCCCGGCCGGACCTCACCGGCGAATCGGGGGTCCAGGTCCTCCATGGCGTACTGGGCCATCTCGGCCGGGTCGCTCACCGTGTAGGTGTATTTGCCCGGGAAAATCACATCGGTGTTAATGCTATCGCCGTATTTCCAGATGCGACCGCGTATTGTCATTTGATATCTCCCTCGGATCGGGAACCTGACCCACTGGCGAGCCGGGCAATCCCCGCTCGTCCACCCTGTCAGTCTGCGGTTCTACGAGCCCCCCGGGCTAGAGCTCGTTCGGATGAACAATCTCGCCCGCCACTGCGCTCGCGGCCACGACCAAAGGGCTGGCCAGGTAGACGTCGCTCTCTTTGGTCCCCATGCGGCCGCGAAAGTTGCGATTGGCAGTGCTGATGCTCACGTCGCCGATGGCCGGAGCACCCAGATGATTCCCCATGCAGGGGCCACAACCAGGACTCTCCACCATGCCGCCCGCCTCGACAAACGTGGCCAGATACCCGGCCTTCATCGCCGCCAGATAGACCTCCCTGCTGGCTGGAATCACAATGAGCCGGGTGCCGGCTGCTACTCGCCGCCCGTTTAGCACACCAGCGGCAGCGGCCAGGTCTTCCAGCCGGCCGTTGGTACAGGCGCCGATGAACGCCTGGTCAACGTGGGTCCCGGTCAACTGCGAGAGAGGCACGACGTTGTCGACCGTGTGCGGCCGGGCAATCATTGGCTCGATCGTGGTCGCATCGTAGGCCAGCTCAACCGCATAGCGAGCGCCGGCGTCCGGATAGATGGGACGATACGCTCGTTGGGCGCGTCCCTCAAGATAGTCAAACACCACCTCATCGGGCGGCAGGTAGCTATTCTTGGCCCCCATCTCGGCCATCAGATTGGGCAAGGTTGCCCGGCTGCTGAGGTCCAGCGCCCGGATCGCCTCGCCGTGCCATTCCACTGACATGTACAGCGCCCCATCAGCTCCCATATCGCCGATGACTCTGAGCGCCAGGTCCTTGGACATGACTCCCTCTGGCAGCCGGCCGGTGACGGTGATCCTTAGGCTCTCGGGCACGCGCAGCCAGATTTTCCC
>DAOUVM010000167.1 GCA_030667645.1 Ardenticatenales bacterium
CACGTGTGTTGCGCAACCCTGACCCTGATGGAGAGCGGCCGGGTGGCGTGCTTGCCCTGGTGGACGCCGGATATCCGGGCGACTGCAACCTCATCGGCACTGGTTTGGCCCGATTGTGGGAGCTGTTCGGCGATCATATGCGGGATGAGGCGGCTCTGATGGATGAGGCCGGGCTGGAGGTGATCGCACGACGCGAGTTCGGTGTCGGCGACAGCATTCGGCTGGTTGTCGGCCGGAAGCGTAGCATGATGCGTGAAGCATACGACGCGGGCGCGAGTTCCGCCTTTTGTGCTTCACGCCGGGAAACCAAGTGAGTCCATGATGGAAAGCATCCCTTCACCAGAATCGTTGCTGGCGTTGCTCAAAGGGCGCCGCAGTATCCGGCGCTACCGGCCGGACCCAGTTCCGGAAGAGATGGTGGCGCAGATATTGGAGGCCGGCCGGTGGGCGCCGTCGGCCAGCAATCGACAGCCATGGTCCTTTGTTGTCGTTCAGGACGAAGAGATTCGCCGCCAGGTCGCCCAGCACGCGGCCTACTTTTTCATCCGTTGGGCGCACGCGGGTGAAGCTCCGCTGCTCATCGTATTGTGTGGTGACGCCCGGAGCTGGCTCTACCGGCGGTTTCTGCATGAGGACATTGGCCTGACCGGTGGGCAGATGATGCTGCAGGCCAAGGCACTGGGTCTGGGCACCTGCTGGCTGGGAGGTGTGGATCGCGAGGCCATTGCTGACGTGCTCAAGCTACCGGAGCAGATGGAGATTGTCGGACTGCTGACGGTGGGCTTTCCGGCCGAGGAGCCACCCACAACCGCACGCAAGCCCCTGACAGAGATCGTGCACCATGACGTGTACGGCAATCGCTCAATGGATGGGCGCGCTAGCCCGGGGCGGCTCTCGGCGGGGCCGCTGGGAATCCTGCTGCGCCGCTTGCGATTTCCATTTCGAACATAGGATTTTTCCAAATCAGCCTGACGCGTGATCAAGGGGGGACAGAGGACGAATGACGAACGACTGGAGAATCGCACCAGAGGCTAGGACTCGTCACTGTGCACTCGTTCGCGGCGGGAGTTGGATCCGGCTGGTCTGGATTAGGAGTCGAGTTGGAGTACGACATTATCATCGTCGGTGCAGGTCCGGCCGGGCTTGCCACCGGATTGAACCTGGCGCAGTCTGCACCTGACCTGGCTCAACGCACGCTGATTCTGGAGCGGGAGCATCATCCCCGCCCCAAGCTCTGCGCCGGCGGCGTCTTGCCGGGTGCGGAGGTCTGCCTGCGGAAGTTGGGCCTGGACATGCTGAGCGCTGTCCCCTCGGTCCCGGTGCAGGAGATGCACCTGCGATTTGAGGGGCGGAGCGTTGTCCTCCGCCGTGAACCGGCCTGCTTTCGGGTCGTCCGGAGAGAGCAGTTCGACGGCTGGTTGGCCGACACAGCCCGGGAGCGAGGTCTGGCGATCCAGGAAGGGACGCGCGTCCTGGAGGTGTGTCCCCCCAATGGGCCGCGGCACAGGGCGGGCGGAGATGTCCTTGACGGCCTGGTCACGGTGAGGACCGATCGGGGGACGTATCACGCGCGCGCCGTCGTTGGAGCGGATGGAGCACTGAGCACGGTCCGGCGGGCGGTGGTCAGCACGCAGGCGCCGCAGGTCGCCCGTGTGCTGGAGGTGAGACTGCCGGCCGCCACCGGGGCGCGGACGGGAAGGGCCAAACGGGCTATCTTTGATTTTTCCTGGATACCCGATGGGGTTCAGGGTTACTATTGGGACTTTCCCTCACAGGACGGTGGGCAGGCGGAGCGTACATGGGGGGTCTATGACAGCCGAACCTATCGTCGGGTTCGGGCCACCTCCCTCAAACCGGTGTTGCAGGGCGCGCTGGCTCGCGCGGGCAGGTCGCTCGATCAGCACAAGCTGGAGGGGCATCCCCTGCGTTGGTTTCGGCGACGCGGGACCTTTGCCGCCCCGCATATCTTGCTGGCTGGCGATGCGGCCGGGACAGACTCTCTAGTGGGCGAGGGGATCAGTTTCGCGCTGGGCTACGGGGAGGTAGCGGCCGAAGCGCTGCGCGCTGCGTTTGCGGACGGTGATTTCTCTTTCTCGGGCTATCGCCAGCGAATCATGGCGCATCAGATCGGCCGTTCTATGAGCCGGCGCGCGATGGGGGCGGCATTGCTCTACGGCCTTCGAAACCGGCGCCTGCTCTGGTTGCTTTGGCCGCTAATCGGGTGGGCGGCCAATCGCTTTTTCGTCGGTTGGGATTGGGGTGCGGAGTGATCCAATAGCCGACACGGTCGTGGCGCCTCCCCGGGACATTGGCATCATCCTGAGCTATCGTTGTCACAGCGGATGCAAGCATTGCCTGTACAACTGTGGACCTCGATGGCCAAAGGAGCCGATGTCCCTTGACGTACTGCGGCGAGCCCTGGAGACTGCAGCCGGTTGGCCCAATTCACCGCAGGTTCATCTCACGGGCGGAGAGCCCTTCCTGTTCTTCGAGTTGCTGCTGGAAGGTACCCGAATCGCGGCCGACCTGGGGATTACCGCCTATGTGGAAACCAGCGCCATGTGGTGTGTGGATGAGGATGTGGCTATCGAGCGTTTCCGAAGGTTGCGCGATGCTGGGCTGGCGGCAGTGCTGATCAGTTGCTCCCCGTTCCACGCGGTCAAGATCCCGCCGATCCGCACCTTGAATGCCGTCCGGGCCGCATTACAGGTGTTTGGATCGCAGCGGACCACTGTCTACTTGGCCGAGTTCCTGCAGATTGTGCAAGAGTTTGATCTGGAGACTCCGACACCGTTGGAGCGCTACGAGGAGCGGTTTGGCGCCGAGCAGGCGAGCCGGATTCTTTGGGGCGGCTATGGGATCATCCCGGGCGGCCGGGCGGGGTACAAGCTGGGTCACCTGGTGGAGTGCCAGCCGGCCGAGGTTTTCCGGGAAGAGAACTGCGCCGGGAATATTCTCTACGCCCACCATTCCCACATGGATTTGTATGGCAACTATATCCCGGCCTTTTGTGGTGGGCTTGCGGCGGCCGATTGGCGCACCGAGGATCCATTCCAGAGGCCGCACCCCGAGTTGGTCGAGCTACTGATTGAGCGCGGGCCGTATGGGCTGTTTGCGATGGCGCAGGAGCGGTATGATTATCGGCCGTTGCCCGGCGACTATGCGGGGAGATGTCATCTTTGTGTGGATGTGCGGTGGCATTTGGCCCAGGTCAAGCCAGACGATTATCCAGAGCTGCGGCCGGTCGGCTTTTACGAGAACATCTGATGAGTATGATCACGGACGTCGGGCCGGCGAAGGCCTGCGTTCGCTACAGTCGCAGGGCCGGGGCCTTGCCCGGATGAAACCGCCGGAGAGGCCGTGGGGGGTGTGATCCGTTGCAGGACCCTGCGCCAACCGGTGGCAACGATGATTGAGCGCCGGCCGCCAGAGCTGTTCGGGAACATCTAATGAGCATGACGGAAGCGAATCCCCCTCCGGATACCAGGATAGGGCGCCTGATCGCTGAACTCGGCTGGACGCGATCGAGCTACTGGCTGATGAGCGCTTTTGCAGCAACCCTGTTCCTGTTGGGAACGGTCTGGTGGCCACTGGCCGAAGAGTATTTGGCGATGATTGACTGGTCCCGGCCACTCTGGGGCCAACTGGATTGGCTGCTGATCGGTGTTTTCTTTGCCATGTCGTTGCTCATCATGGCTGGGGCCGATCTGAAGGCGGACGTCTGGATACTCATTGTGGGGCTGGGCGGCGGGCTGGTGATCGAAAGCTGGGGCACTCGGACCGAGTTGTGGATCTACTATACGCTTGAACGGCCGCCATTGTGGATCATCCCGGCCTGGCCAATTGCTAGCCTCTCCATTGACCGATTGGTTCGGATCTTGAACCACCTGGCACCACCACTACGTCGCAAAGCGTTCCCAGTTCTCTATTGGCTGATTCTGCCCTTGTTCTACATGCTGATGCTCCGCTTTGTCTGGCCCACGCTGGACAAACCCATGACCTGGGCAGCGCTGCTCCTCAGCGCGTTGCTCATTGCCTCCAAGAACGATAACCGGATGGCGGTGCTGACCTTTGCGGCCGGAACGGGTTTGGGTTACTTTCTGGAGAGGTGGGGCACCACCAGGCTCTGCTGGACCTACTATACCGGGCAGACGCCGCCCCTGTTTGCCGTGCTGGCGCACGGGATGGCGGCCTTGGCCTTTTGGCGGACGGTATGGCTGCTGAAAGGTCTGAGATCGCGAGCAAGCGAATCCGGAGCAGCGCTGACAAGATACCTCGGCCGTTCCCGGGGACTAGACAGAGTGTATGTCGATCTGCGTAGTCTATTCACTCGCACGCGACGATGACGCCAGTCTCCGTCGGACTCCGCCTCTGTTCTGCACTCTATCGCCCGCGTTGATGCCATCGCCCGTTTCGGCCGATGGAGACCACTGAGCGATCAACAGAACAGCGGTTAGGGCAGTAGCAAACGACCGCCTCCGATTCCCCAAGGCGGCCGCTTGATTGCGTTCTCTGGCGAGCTTGGTACAATGTGACTGTTGGCCCGTAGTGTGATCACGGCCGTTGCTGGTGAAAGAGGGGTGGAACGGACGGTTTTTTGGATTATTCTGGGAGGGAGCGAACCATGTTCATGCACAAGCCCTGGCTCAGATTCTACGAGTCCCATGTACCGGAGAGCATTGATTATCCGCGGACCACTCTGCCGGCCGCCCTGCTGGAGACGGCGGGCAGGTATCCTGATCACGCGGCCATGATCTTCAAAGGAAACAGGATCACCTACCGGGCGTTCAACGGCCAAGTGGACCGTCTCGCCGCTGTGCTGCAAGAGTTGGACGTCAATCGGGGCGATCGGGTGGCCATTCACCTACCGAATTGTCCCCAGTTCCCCATTGTCTACTATGCTGTCCTGCGGATGGGAGGTATCGTTGTGCCCTGCAACCCCGTCTATACGGGACGCGAAATGATGCACCAGATCAATGATTCCGGCGCCGAGGTCATCGTGACCCTGAGTTCCCTGTACTCTATCATCAGACGGATCCGGCCGGAGACTCCCCTGCGGCACGTCGTTGTGGCCAAGGTCAAGACCCACTTTCCACCGTTCCTAAGACTGCTTTTCACCTTGATGATGGAGAAGAAGGGTGGGCACCGGGTGGACATTTCGGGTGACGCGGACACATACTGGTTCAGTGACATCCTGGCCAAAGCGCCGGCCAAACCGCGGCCAGTGGAGGTCTCCTGGGATGACACGGCGGTGTTGATGTACACCGGGGGCACCACTGGGGTGTCCAAGGGGGCGCAGCTTACACACAAGAACATCATTGTCAACGCTCACCAGTGTGACATCTGGTCCGACGCGATGGAGGCGGGTGACACTACGTTGACCACGTTGCCTCTTTTCCACAGCTATGGTATGACGACGTGCATGAACCCAGCCGTACTCGGCGCCGGCACCATGATCCTGGTCCCTGACCCGAGGGATACGGATGACATTCTCAAGACCATTGACAAGCAGCGGCCCTCATTCTATCCGGGAGTGCCGGCGATGTACGTCGCCATCAACAACCATCCAGAGGCGACCAAGTATGATCTCAGTTCCATCAAGTTCTGTTGCAGCGGGGCGGCGCCGTTGCCGGTGGAAGTACAGGAGTGCTTCCAAGAACTGACGGGCGGCCGGTTGGTAGAGGGGTACGGTCTCAGTGAGACCTCTCCCGTGACCCACAGCAATCCCGCTTATGGCGAGAACCGCCTCGGCTCCATTGGAGTGCCCTGGCCTGACACCGAAGCGAAAATCGTGGATCCTGCCAGTGGAGACATGGTGGGCGTAGGCGAGGTGGGGGAACTCTGCATCCGTGGCCCCCAGGTTATGAAAGGGTACTGGAGAATGCCCACCGAGACGGCCAACGCCTTGCGGCCCGACCCCGAGGACGGTGGCCTCTGGCTCTACACTGGCGACCTGGCGACCATGGATGAGGACGGATATTTCAGAATCGTGGACCGCAAGAAGGACATG
>DAOUVM010000177.1 GCA_030667645.1 Ardenticatenales bacterium
GCCCATTTCCCGGTTTTGGGTATCCTACAGGAACCATGGCCGACTCTTTTGAAATCGACGTCACCATCCTGTCAGATCCTGGTCGTGTCCGTTCGTACAATCAGGATTCGGTGGGCGTCAGCGAACCTGCCGACCAGGCCGCCTTGTCCCGCTCCGGCCGGCTGTACATCGTGGCCGACGGAGCCGGGGGCGTGGGTGGCGCCCGATCAGGAGAGGTGGCCAGCCGCTATGCTGTCCAGAAGGTTAGGGACCTCTACTACGCCTCTGGTAAAAATGATGCGCCGGCCGGCGAGCGGCTGCGCACATCCATGTTGGCCACCAATAAAGCCATCCGCGAGCACGGCCTCCGATCGGGACGGAACATCCGAATGGCGACGACGATGGTAGCGGCGATTGTCTGCGGCCGCGAACTAACCATAGCCAACGTTGGAGACAGTCGCGCCTACTTGATGCGGGACAATGTCATCCAGCAGATCACGCAGGATCATAGCCTGGTGGCCGGATTGCTGGCCAGTGGCGTTATCACTCCAGAAGAGGCCGCCAGCCACCCGCAGCGCAATGTGATCCTGCACAGCCTGAGTAGCAGCCCGCACGATCCACGCATTGATCTCTTCCCCTTGACGCTCCAACTAGGTGATACGGTCCTGCTCTGCACCGACGGGCTCACGCGCTACTTTGGCGATCAGCAGTTGCTGGAATTGCTGACCCAAGAGCCGCGAGACCGAGCGGCTCGTCGAATGATCGCCGCCGCAAATGCGTCGGGCGGGGCGGACAACATCTCGGTTGCTATTCTTCGGATCAAGCGCACTGCCCTCCCTCGCTGGATATGGTGGCTGCTCTTTCTGAGTGGCATCGGCCTAGCTCTGATTAGCGGGCTGGCAGGTCTGCTGTTGATACTGGGAGCATGAATGAATAAGCTGCGGATTATTCCTCTGGGGGGACTGGGTGAAGTTGGCAAGAATATGATGGTGATCGAGTATGGCCAGGACACGATCATCATTGATGCCGGTATCATGTTCCCCGAGAGCGATATGCTGGGCGTGGATTTTATCATCCCTGACTGGCAATACCTGCGCGACAAGTTTGACCGAGTTCGGGCCATCATCGTCACCCACGGCCATGAGGATCACATCGGCGCCCTCGGGCACTTGCTGCGGGAAGTGAAGGCCCCTATCTTTGCCACTCCTCTGACCCAGGGGCTGGTGGAATCCAAGCTCAGGCGAACGGACGTCGGCCGAGGCGAGTTGCGAACCATCAGTCCACGAGAGGAATTCAAAGTCGGGCCGTTTCGAATTGAACCGTTTCATGTGTGTCACAGCATCCCTGATGCTGTCGGACTGGGGATCACCACGCCGGTGGGTCTGATAGTCCACTCCGGTGACTATAAACTCGACCACACGCCGGTAGCTGGCGGCCCGCCGGATTTCGCCAAGTTGGCCGAGTTTTCCGACCGAGGGGTGCTAGCTCTCCTGGCCGATAGCACCAACTCGGACACACCAGGCTGGACACCTTCCGAGGCAGTGATAGACGAGGGGCTGGACAAGGTCTTCCGCCAGGCCCCCGGCCGAGTGATTGTGGCATCGTTTGCTTCCCTCATCTCCCGTATCCAGCAGGTCATCAATGCCGCCCAGCGCAACGGGCGCAGAGTGGCCATCGTCGGCCGGACGATGGTCGACAACGCCAAGACTGCACAAAGGTTGGGCTATCTCTCTTTCCCCCAGGAACTCGTAATCACCGTCAACGACGCCAATCGCTTGCCCGCGCAAGAGGTGGTCGTCATGACAACCGGCACCCAAGGAGAGCCATTGGCGGGACTCGGGCGGTTGGCCGCAGACCGGCACCGCTCTCTCTCCATCCGCAAGGACGACACAGTCGTCTTTTCTGCGCACCCCATTCCTGGCAATGAGGAGATGATCTATCGCACCGTCAACTACCTCTTCCAACGGGGGGCAAACGTCATCTACGGCGCGATTGCCCCGGTCCATGTCTCCGGACACGCCAGTCGCGAGGAGCTAAAACTCTTGCTTAACCTTGTCCGACCAAAGTTCTTGGTGCCCATCCACGGCGAGTTGCGTCATCTCGAACTCCACAGCCAATTGGCCCAGGGCCTGGGCATGCCGGCCGAGAACATCGCTGTCGTAGAGAACGGGCATGTCTTGAGTTTTGGTGAAGACAGCATGACGATTGGAGAGCGAGTGCCCGGGAGTTATGTGTTTGTGGACGGCGCCGTAGTGGGAGATGTCGGCCCTTCCATCCTGAGAGACCGGGAAATCCTGAGTCGCGATGGCTTTGTCTGCGTGACCGTGCCGGTGGACGACCACGGCCGGGTTGCATCACGGCCGGAACTCATCTCGCGCGGGTTTGTGTTTCTCAAGGACGCCCAGTGGCTGGTACAGGCCACTCAGGACATCGTCACCCAGGTTGTGAATGATGCCACCCATGCCAATCGGGATGAAATTCGCCAGGCAGTGGTGAGTGAACTGGGCAGATTCCTCTACTCAAAGACCCGGCGCCGGCCGATGGTGTTTGCGATCATCACTCGGCCGTTCCCGTCTCCCTAAGCACTCTGTCCACTCAAAACGGAAAGTTATTCCTAATCAAGTGCTGAAAGAATCCGGAGCGGAGGGCGCTGCCAGTGGGACAGACAGGCCGCGCAGGTAGCTGCTCAGGATGTGCTCTGTCAATCGGCCCCGGCCCAACTCGGGCCTGTTGAGCAGCATGGAAGTGATACCATGAACCACTACCCACCCCCCCTGGGCAACAAGCTCATGGTCCCTCTGCAGAAAGCGACCCGAGTCCACGCAGAGACCAACCTGGTGACAAAGCAGGTTAAAGGCCTCCTCCCCGATCTGACGGGTGCTCTCGCTGGGAATAGCCAGCGAGGGCCGAACCATGAAGAGCAGCCGGTAATGCTCGGGGTGCTCAAGCCCAAAGGTGATACACGCACTCATCGCCTGGTACAACCCCTTTACTGGGTCCCTCTGCGTCACCGCCAGCGCTACTGCCCGGCTCAAACGGCGAAAGGTCTCTCGCAGCAGCGCCTGAAAAAGCGCGTCCTTGTCCCGGAAATACAGATAGATAGTTGTGGCCGAATAGTTGATTTCCCGGGCGATACTGCGCATGGAGACCGCCTCATAGCTCCCAGACTCTACAAAGAGACGCTCGGCCGTATCCAGGATGAGCTGGCGCAGTTCTGCCTTGTGCTGTTCGCGACCTGCTGATATACTCACGCTTCAATCATGTCTGTGCGACCAGGAAGGACTTGACACTGTTAAGTGACAGTATAGAGAACATCCTGGAGAATGTCAACCGCGCTACTGGCGTTCTCTCGCAACAGCTTGATGACGAGGCCAGCGAACGCCACCTGGAACTGGAGCATTGATGGCATTGGCTCTCTCGGGGTGCGTTCATGGTCAGACCGCTATTGGCCTGGAGGCAGCCACAGATGTGTGCGAGGTCAACGCCGCGGAGGCGATCAGGCGGGTTTCAGCGGCGGCAGTGAGGCCACCGGTGGACGGCATGATCGCCTGTGAGTCCGCGAGCCAGAGAGTGGAGTAGCTCGATGGTCAAGCTTATCATCCAGATACCTTGCTTCAATGAGGCGGAAACGCTTCCCGCGGTGCTGGCGGACCTGCCGACGACCGTCCCCGGCGTGGACTGCATCGAGACCTTGATCATCGACGATGGCAGCACGGATGGCACCTCTGCCGTCGCCCAAAAACTGGGTGTGACTCACGTCCTTCGCCACACCGGCAACAGGGGATTGGCTCGCAGTTTCCAGGATGGGTTGAACGCCTGTCTGCGTCTGGGCGCGGATGTCATCGTCAACACGGATGGAGACAACCAATACCCCGGCCGATACATCCCTGATCTGGTTGCGCCGATCCTGAATCAGACCGCCGACCTGGTCATCGGCGATCGGCAGACGGGCACGGTAGAGTACTTCTCGCCGCTCAAAAAGCTGCTTCAGGCCTGGGGTAGTTGGGTTGTGCGTGTGGTAAGCGGCGCCCGTGTGTTGGACGCGCCCAGCGGCTTTCGCGCCTATGGCCGGGAAGCCGCGCTTCGTCTCAATCTGCTCACTGACTATACCTACACTCTGGAAACCATCATCCAGGCAGGGAAGAAAGGGCTGAGAATCGCTTCCGTCCCCATCAAGGTCAATCCCCAAACCCGCGAGTCGCGCCTCATTCGCAGCAACTGGAGCTACGTCAAGCACCAGGCGGCTACCATCGTCCGCCTCTATGCCTTTTACGAACCCTTGCGCACCTTTCTATACTTCAGCGCTCCGTTTTTTGCGGTTGGGATATTCTTGCTGGGACGATTTGCCTACTATTACCTCACCGGGGAACAGGGAATCGGCCGGCACTTGCAGTCCCTCTCTATAGGTGGCACAGCCGTCGTGCTCGGGGTTCTCATTGCCATCCTGGGCATCCTGGCCGACCTGAGCGCCACGAATCGGCGGCTGACGGAGGAGATGCTGTATCATTTCAAGAGGCTTGAGACGGCGAACACTGCCCGCCCGGAGGGCCACGAGGCTAGCGACCTCTAGCTCACCAATCCAGCAGCAACTTATTGCCGGCCGATTTGACGAAACGCCGGCTGCGCTGATGAAAGAGACCGCTAGCTTTTCAGCGCGAGATGGCCGGTGCCCAAGAACCGGCCGCCTCGCACCCATTTCGCGTCCGGCTATCCGGTCAGGAATGATCCGACGATAGCCATCCCTCCAAAAACCATCCCCACTATAACGTTGAGAACAACGACCACCACCCAGCCGATTATCGCGGTAACGATAGCCTTGCTCGTGTCCACGTCCAGCCCCTCGCGGATGGCGACCACCATCGCCGCCAGAGACCAGACCCATCCGGCAAGCGAGATCAGCCCTCCAACGCAGGGGATGAATGAAAAAAAGCTCAGTAACTGGGGCGCATAGGCAAATCCGACCACGCGGAGCATCTCACCCATGTCTGCCTGGCCCTCAAAGAACGAGGTACCCACAAAGTAGACGGCGGCCGACCAGACCAGCCAGCCGACAAACGCTGCGATCACCGCCCCCACAAAGGCCATGATCGCGTTGCCATCGCCGATGAGTGCGCCCAATAGGCCACCGATCCCGCTTGCCACGGCAACTGCCAAAACAACCATCGCGGCCTGTGACATTGCGGACTCGTCGTGCTCGATCTGTTCGAACGTTCCCGCATCCAGTCTAAAGACACCAAAAACACGCTCTATCATCTTGGCCTCCCAAAGAAATCGAGTGAGAAATGTGACCGGCCAATCCGGCTATACATTCAAACACGTCACTAACCGAATCGATACGCTCGATACGATGCACTCGTTACCGGACGTTTGTCCTGGCAATTGCCCGCCTCTCTCCTTGGGCAGCAGCGGAGCTGCCGAGGGAACGGCGCCGCGCTCGTTTTCCGCACTCTCTTGTTGTCATGGCATCAATCTGTGGTAGAGTAGTCGTCATGCAAAGCTTCTTCCGTCGCCCGCCCGGCGCATTGTCGTCTCTATCTCATCTTACGCGATATCAGCCCAAAGGTCGCACACTCATCCCTCTGATCATCTTGCTCTCGCTACTGGGCTGCGCCGCTGCTCCGGCCGGGTCCGGCGATCTGGCGGAACCGGGGACGTTTTGGATTCTCGTGGCCCTCATGGGATTCATGATGCCGATCGGTGTGATGCTAGTCGCCTGGGGAGGGGCTGACTGGGAGCAGATGTCCAGTATGGCGTCGGCCGGATTGTTGGCGCTCTTAATGGCCCTGGTGGGCTATTCTGCCACCGGCTTTGCGCTCCAGTTTGGAGGAATAGGCTGGAGCCATGACTTGGCC
>DAOUVM010000309.1 GCA_030667645.1 Ardenticatenales bacterium
GCCTTTTTGGCGCACATTTTGATGATCAGCCAGAGCCCTTGCCGCGTAAGCCGGTTTCCGCGATGGTTCAGGCACAGAGCGGTTTCGCCCGGGTCCTTGACCAACTTGGGGCGACCGATCTCCAGATAGGCTGCCAGCACCTCAACCGTCTCTGCATTCAGCGGTAGGATCCGTGGGCGATCGATCTGGCTATCACAGCGTATCTGTTTCCGATCCAGATCGACATCGTGCGTAGACAGTCCCACGACCTCGGTCACGCGCATCCCCGTCGCGTACAGCAATGCAAGTAGAGCACGGTCTCGCATGGACTTGGGCGAGTTGTCTTCGGGAGCGGCCGCCATCAGGTGCGCTACCTGTTTGGCGCTCAGGCTCTTTGGCAACCGCTTGATTACCTTGGGCGAACTCAGCTCGCGGGTTGGATCAACTGCTATGTGCTTCTCGGTGCTCAGAAAGTGGAAAAAGGACTTGAGTGCCGCAATCTTTCGCGCCACGGTGGACGATGCATAATCCTTTGCCTGAAGTCTCGATACAAAAGCCAAAAGGAGTTCCTGTGTCACCTCATCCCATCGCGCCACCGGCTCACTTCCCTCCCTGATGTAGGAGAGGAACTGTTTCAGGTCATTGGAATAGGCGGCGATGGTATTGCTGGAGGACCGCTGCTCTTCTGACAGAAACTCGAGGAAGAGATTCAGTACCGCTTCCATGGCAGACTCCTTGTGCGAGGATGCTTGGACGCAACTAACATAACTAGAAGCATTATAGCACAACTTTTCATAAACCCAAGCCAATTTCCCGCCGGGCGTCCTGCATGTGCTGGCATCTCCCCTGGTGCATCTTTTCGCTCATGTACATGTTCGGTCACCGGCCGCCCGTCGCACCCGCTTTGTCAACCGGCAAGGCTCCACTCGCTACTACTTGGCCAGCCGGCTGTATCCTCGGACTACCCGTCGTGTGTCTTCGACGGTGATGAACGCTGTCGCATCGATTCTGTTGACGGCCCGAATGATTTCCGCTATCTGTTTTCGCGCAACGACCACCGCGAGCATTGAGACCGGGCCAGACTGTCCCTCGCCGTGCAGTTGGGTGACACCATGGCCGGCTTTGCGAATAATCTCGGTAATCTCACATCCTTTTTTCATGGAAATGATGTTCATGTGAGCATAGCCAAGTGCCAACCGATTCTCAATCCACATCCCCAGCAGGGTTCCAACTGCGAATCCACCGCTGTATCCCACAATGTTCCAGACGGTGTCCAGATTGGAAATCACCTGGCCGATCGCCAGAACCCAGATTGTCACTTCCACAAAGCCGATGAGGGCCGCCCATCGGCGCTGACCACGGATGATCATCATGGTGCGCACCGTGCCCATCGACACGTCCGTGATGCGCAACGCAAAGATGAGAAATGCCTTTCCAAGTATAGCCCACGCCATGTTCCACTCTTGATCTGTCTATTGCTCTTGCCGATCAGACAACTGGGGGACGTCTTCTCTGGCGTCGATTCGCTGAAGCGCCGCCAGGGCGGCGGCCTGAGCGGCCGCCTGCTTGTTGCGGCCCGTTCCTTCGCCGAACACCTCCTCATTGATGATCGCCTGGACGGTGAACAGCTTGTTGTGATCCGGCCCTTCGGCGCGGATCGTACCGTATCGAGGTGTGTGCCCCAGGGTAGCTTGACTCCACTCTTGGAGCTTGCTCTTTGCATCGCGGTCCAGCTCGCGAGCAAGTATTGCGTCCGCGGCCGGAAGAAAGTGAGGATCGATGAGCTCTCTGACTGCTGCAATCCCTTGGTCGAGGTAGAGGGCGCCGATGATCGCTTCCATCGCGTCGCACAAGTTTGCCCGCCGGTTGCGGCCGCCGTGTTCCTCCTCTCCCTTTCCCAACCGGAGCACAGCCCCCACTCCCAGATAGGAAGCCAGCCGGCTGAGCGTCTCCGTCCGCACCAGGGCGGCGCGCAACCTGGTCATCTGCCCTTCCGGCATCTCCGGGTATCGATTGTACAAAATGACAGTGGTGACAAAACCGAGCACCGCGTCGCCCAAGAACTCGAGCCGCTCATTGTCCTCGATCGCGTCCGCGGGATTCTCATTGATGTAGGAGCGGTGGGTGAGTGCTCGCAGCAATAGCGCGAGATCGTGGAACTGAGAACCGAGTCCGTCTTGAAATTGTTGGAGCGTGGTCACCTTCCGCCTAGCCGCCAAATCGCACCCGGATCAACCCCTTGATGTCCTTCCAGGCAGTGTCCGCCACGTTGACTGTGGACGCCGGGTCGTCCACCCAACGGACTGGAACTTGGTGGATGCCGAGGCCGGCCGCTTCCGCGCGCAGCAATAGTTCGGTGTCAAAGAACCATGCATTATCCTTGACTTGGGGGACCAGCTCCTGAATCGCTCTCTGGGTGACAGCTTTGAAACCGCATTGGGCATCTACAAAAACGCGGCCCGGAAACATCAACCCGATGAGGATGTTGTAGATCCGAGAGGTGAATTCGCGCAGTGGTGGGCGATCAATCACTTCTGACCCGGCCATCAGTCTCGATCCAATGGCCACGTCCTTGGCGTTCGCCATCAGTGGCGCCACGAGCGGCATCAGATGCTTCAAGTCGGTTGATAGGTCGACATCCATATAACACGCCACATCGGCCGTACTGGCCTGCCACGCCTGGCGCAAGGCACGCCCCCGTCCCTTTTGGGGTATCCGGAGATACGCCACCCGCTCCAGGCGTTCGGCAAGCTCCTGAGCGATCTCTGGTGTTCTGTCGTTGGACGCATTGTCCGCGATGACGATGCGCCAACTAGGCGTCAGATTGTCCTGCAGAAACCTGTGCAGGCGCATGATGCTTCCCTCC
>DAOUVM010000224.1 GCA_030667645.1 Ardenticatenales bacterium
ATGCCATCCTGTTGGAGCACGAGGATGCAGTGATCGCCATTGCCAGCGGCCGCTATGACTGGATCGGCCGGATGACCCGGGCTGCCTTGATCCGCCCCCAGGCCGGTCAGATCACCCTCACCGAGCGGTGGGACCGCCTGGCGACCCATCCGATCTGGGGGTTGGGGCTGCTGGCGGTGGCGTTGACACTCATCTTTGGCTTGACGTATTCGCTTGGGGCGCCGCTGCAGGAGGCTCTGGATGCCCACGTCGTCGGCTCTTTGGCCGGCTGGCTGACAGCCACCCTGTCCGGCGGACCACCCTGGCTGACCGGCCTCCTGGTGGATGGCGTCTTGGCCGGCGCGGGAACGGTACTCACCTTTGTCCCTATCCTGATCATCTTTTTTGCCAGCATGGCAGTGCTGGAGGATCTGGGCTACATGGCACGGGCGGCCTATGTGATGGACGGTTTCATGCACCTGATGGGACTGCATGGACTCTCCTTTTTGCCCCTCTTTCTGGGGTTTGGCTGCAACGTGCCCGCGGTGATCGGCACCCGGATAATCGATGGGCCGCGTGCTCGCCTGCTGACTATTCTCCTTGCCCCGCTGGTCCCGTGTACGGCTCGCATGGTCGTGGTCGCTTTTCTGGCTCCCATCTTTTTCGGGTCATACGCAACGTTGGTTTCTGGCGGCCTGATTCTCATGAGCTTGGTGGTGCTGGCTGTGGTAGGAGTGGCTATCAACAAGCTGGTTCTGAGAAGAGAGCGGGTGGCCTTTATCATGGAACTGCCGCTCTATCACATTCCGAACGCCCGAACCATTGCCCTTTCAGTCTGGCAGCGGACGCTAGAGTTCATTAGCAAGGCCGGTTCCATTATTCTCATTGTCTCGGTGGTTCTCTGGGTGCTGTCGGTCTTTCCCGGCGAGGGCGAGGAGAGCGCCCTCGCGCTGATCGGCCGCCAGTTGGAGCCGGTGGGGCAGCTTATGGGACTGAGCTGGAAGATGGTGCTGGCGCTGCTGACCAGTTTCCTGGCCAAAGAGAACGCAATTGCGACCCTTGGAGTGCTGTACACCTCTGGCGAGGGTGGGCTGGGTTTGCAAGAGGCCCTGGCCAGCGCGGTCAGCCCGGCCGCCGCGCTGAGCTTTATGGTGGTGCAGATGCTGTTCATTCCCTGCGCAGCCACCCTGGCCGTCATCCGCCAGGAGACCGGTTCCTGGAAGTGGACGTTGTTTGAGCTGGGGTTGATGCTGGCGATCTCGATGACCGGTGGGGTGGCGGTGTTTCAGATCAGCCGGCTGGTAGGGTGGGGCGCCTGACATGTTGATGCGCCTGCTCAAGCTGATTGCGCGGGGCGGCGCCCGGCGGCCGGCAAGCCTGGCGGCCGAGTTGGGGGTGTCTCTCGACCTGCTGGACCAGATGCTGTTGGACCTGGAGCGGATGGGCCATGTAGCTGGGGTAGAGTGCCAGCCGGCCGCTTGCGCACACTGTAGCGCTGCGGGCCCGTCCTGTGTCCGGCCGGCCGGGGGCGCGGGCCGGCTATTAAAGTTGACTGAAGCAGGGTTGCGGGCGGCGGAAGAGCTATCGGTCTGACCGCCAATGGGTCCGGCGGCCGCTTTGGAGCGGTGGTCGGAATACCATTCCGACGTACGGCGGCCGGCATGGGTAGGGTTCGGTGGTCGGAATGCCATTCTGACGTACGGTGGCCGGTATTGCCGGTAGCATCGGGAGGGGCAGCTATTCTCAGTTTGCACCGTGATGTGGCGGGATCGTGGGCTTTCCGGACATGCGGAACTGGGATGCAGGGCGCTCTGCGCGATTGGGTGTCCCCAGGCTGCCACTCTTTCTTTCGCGTGGCGTGCCTGGCGCCTCTGTGCTATACTGCGGGACGCGTTCTTGAGGAGGAGGTTGCCATGCGACGTTCCAGGTGGGTGCTTTTCGGTTTCGCGATCGTATTGCTGCTGGTGTTGGTGTTTGGGGTGTTGCTAAGGGCGCAGATTCGCCTGGCGTGGCCGCAAGTTGAGGGGGAGCTTTTCGTTGATGGCATTACCGCGCCGGTAGAGATCATCCGGGATTCGACCGGAGTTCCGCACATCTATGCCGGGAACACCCACGATCTGTTTTTCGCCCAGGGGTACGTGCACGCGCAGGATCGCTTCTGGCAGATGGAGTTCTGGCGCCGAATCGGCAGCGGCCGGCTGGCAGAGATCCTGGGCGAGAGTGCCATTGACCAGGATCGCTTCATCCGCACGCTGGGTTGGCGGTCGGTGGCCGAGGCCGAACTGCTGCTGTTGGACGCCGAAACGGTCGCGATTCTGGAAGCATACTCTGAGGGAGTGAACGCATATTTGACCGAACGTGGTCATCAGGGGCGGCGGTTGGGGCTCGAATTCACCATCCTGGCACTCACCGGCGCCCGTTTTGAGCCCGAGCCGTGGAGCCCGGCCGACACGCTCACCTGGGGGAAGGTCATGGCCTGGGACCTGGGCGGGAATATGGACGCAGAATTGACCAGGGCCCGGCTGACAGCGTTGATCGGTTCGGAGCGGCTTTATGAATATGACGTGCCGTATCCTGATGATCACCCCGTCATTGTGCCGTCCGCGTCCGCAGCCGCGGACGACGGGGCCGTCTCGGCCGAACCCTCGCCTCTACCAGAGGTCGCGGCGCTGGCTCAGCTCTGGCAGCAAATGGGCGGCGGGCTCGTCTTTGGCAAAGGACCCATGCTCGGCAGCAATAGCTGGGTCGTCTCCGGCGCCAAATCGACCACCGGAATGCCCATTCTGGCCAACGATCCCCATCTCGGCATCCAGATGCCCTCCATCTGGTATCAGGTAGGGCTGCACAGCGATGATTTCGAGGTGGTAGGTTTTTCATTCGCCGGCATGCCCGGTGTGGTCATTGGCCACAACGAGCGCATTGCCTGGGGGTTGACCAACGTCGGTCCTGATGTGCAGGACCTCTATGTGGAAAAGCTCAATCCCCAGAACCCCGACCAGTACGAGTTCCGGGGCGAGTGGGTGGACATGGACCTCCGCTATGAGACGATAGAGGTCGCCGGCCGGGACGAACCGGTGGTGATCAAGGTTCGCAGCACCGGGCACGGTCCGATCATCAACGATGTGCTTCATGGCCCCACCAGCGACTGGGCCTATGGCTGGCAGCCGCTGGCGCTCCGCTGGACCGCGCTGGAACCGGGTTCCCTGGCAAGCTCGGTATTGGCTCTCAACCAGGCTCAGAATTGGGATCAGTTCCGGGAAGCGCTCAGCATGTGGGACGTTCCCTCTCAGAATATGGTCTATGCCGACGTGGACGGAAACATTGGCTACCAGATGCCGGGTAGAATCCCCATCCGAGCGCAGGGCGATGGAACGATACCGGCGCCGGGCTGGTCGGGAGAGTATGAATGGGAAGGAACGATTCCCTTCGAGGAGCTTCCATACACCCTGAACCCGCCCGAGGGATTCATTGTCACCGCCAACAATCCGGTGGCGGACGCAAGCTATCCCTATTTCATCTCCCGCGACTGGGCGCTTGGCTACCGGGCGCAGCGGATCGTTGATCTGCTGACCGCCCAGGATACCTTTTCCCTGGCGGATATGGCGCGCATCCAGATGGACAGTTATGACATGTCCGCGGCCGAGGTTCTTCCTTACCTGCTGGAGCTAGAGCCGGAAGAGCCTGAATCGGCCGAGGCGTTGGAGCGCCTGGGAGATTGGGACCTGCAGATGCGGCGCGAGAGCACCCCGGCCGCCCTCTATGGCGCGTTCTGGGTGTATCTGGTGGACAATCTGCTGGCGGATGATCTCGGAGAGCGGCCCGGCGGCTATGGAGAGAGGCTTTTGGTTCGCGAACTGCTGGAGCAGCCCAATAGCGCCTGGTGGGACGATGCGGGTACCCCAGGCGAGGTAGAGACGCGGGATGTGATTCTACAGCGGTCTCTCGCCGACGGACTGTCCTGGCTGCACGACGAACTGGGAGGAGGGATGGACGGGTGGCAGTGGGGAGACCTTCACACAGCCACCTTTCGCAACCAGTCGCTGGGGGAATCGGGGATCAGCGTGGTGGAGGGGGTGTTCAATCGTGGCCCGACGCCGGTGGATGGCGGAACGGCAATCGTCAACGCCACCAGTTGGAGCGCCCGGGAGCCGGCCGCTGTGACCGCCTTGCCGTCGCTGCGCCAGGTGATTGACTTGAGCGATCTGGGGAACTCGCTATCCGTCCACACGACCGGGCAGTCCGGGCACCCCTATCACCCCCACTATGGAGATATGATTCCCGCCTGGCAAGAGAACGCGCTGAACCCCATGCTCTGGGAACGGTCAGCCATCGTGGCCGATGAGGCGAGTCGCCTGATCCTCACGCCCGGTGACTAGGTAGGTCAGAGGCAGAAAGGCTCCGCTCCTTTGTGTTTGATCCAAAACAACTGGGCGGTTTCATGACCGTTCTGCCCGTGAATCACCATCAAGAACGGAAAGGTGTTCCTGTTTGTGCGTGGCAGCGCCGCCTCACGTCTCAGGTCCGCTCGGCTTGCAGGCGACAAGGGACCGCGGCCGCGAACAAATCGGGAGATAGCGCGATTGTGGAAAGCGTACCGGTCAGTGGGCTCACCTTGTTCTTTGAGGCAGAGGAACCAGAGGATGTGGAATTGGTTCGGCAAGCCTGTGAAAAGAGTGTGCGGCTCATTCATGGGAACTGGGGACTCGAAACGCCAAAGGACGGCCGCGTCTATATCATGACCTCTTGGCTGCGGGCGCCGTTCCAGTCGGCCCCCTGGCTTTGGAAGGTGTTGCTGGTGCTGTTCTTTCCCCTTTGGGCGCCTCGCGCGAGAAAGGTCTGGCCGCACGCCGGTGGTTGGGAGCAGCAATACGGTGAGAGGCGCACCGTTGGAATCAAGCCGCCCCGTCTCATCACGCTGGGCGACAGCAGTCCCGGTGATCGCATATTCGTTCCAGAGAAGGATGTCCGCGCCAAGGTGCAAGGCATCACGTGCCACGAGTTGGTTCACGCGTTTTCATCGCACCTCGGGTTGCCGATGTGGCTAAAGGAAGGGCTGGCGATGGTGACGGTGGACAGGTTCTTTGAGCGGCCGACGATCCGGCCGGAAACGCTGGAGACATTGGCG
>DAOUVM010000015.1 GCA_030667645.1 Ardenticatenales bacterium
GCTGAATGGCCTATCCTACAGTCGATTCATCTACGGGTTGCGACAAGCCAACGTCAAATTGGACAGAAAGATCATGGCGGACATGGCCGTCCGTGATCCGGACACGATGGCCCGGTTGGTGGAGATCGCCCGAGCCGCCGGCTAGCACTGGTCTCGGACGAAAAAGCGGGAGGCAAGACCTCCCGCTTTTTCGTGCCCGATCTTTCTCCTCACCCGGACAGAGATGTCCGGCCGTATCCCTGAGAGAGTGCCTGCACCACCAAGGTCGCCGCCGAACATGATTAGCAGTCTCTCCAACAAGAAGGTCAAACTCGTACAGAGTCTGCTGGCGCGCAGCCGAGTGCGGTATCGAGAGAGACGGCTGGTGGCGGAAGGGACCAGGCTCGTGCAAGAGGGGCTGACGGCCGGCTTGGAACCCGATCTCTTTTTCTACACTGCCAACTGGGCTCAAAGCCAAACCGGGGGACCGCTGCTCGAAACAGCAGAATCCATCACCACTCCGTTCCTGGTCAGCGAAGAGGTGATGAGGAGCTGCGCCGATACGGAAACGCCCCCGGGAGTCTTGGCCGTTTTTCCTTTTCCTGATCTGGCCATACCGGCCGCACCTACCCTGGTGTTGGTCGTCGACCGGCTGCGAATGCCGGGCAACCTGGGAGCCATTCTGCGCACGGCGGCAGCGGCCGGAGTGGAACTGGTCCTTCTCCCTCCCGGAAACGTGGATCCCTTCAATCCGAAGGTTTTGCGTGGAGGGATGGGCGCTCATTTCCAGCTCCCTGTATCGCGGGTAGGATGGAAGGAACTGGTCCGGCGGCTGAGTGGTCTGAACATCTGGCTGGCATCGGCCGCCCAAGGGAGGCGGTACGATCAGGTCGACTGGCGGCAGCCCACGGCGCTGATTGTGGGAGGTGAGGCGGCCGGCGCCACAGAACGCGTGGCCGGCATGGCGGGCGGCCAAGTGCACATCCCCATGCCCGGAGCGATGGAATCACTCAACTCGGCCGTGGCAACGGGGGTGCTGCTCTTTGAGATCGCCCGCCAAAGGGCTGAGCCCAATCCCAATGAACCATAGACGGCGATCGCCGCACGCCCGGCGAAAAGGCTAGGTACGATATCCCGGCCGGCGCTCGATCTGGAGGGTCGCCACTTCCCCAACGCGTTCGTAAACGACCCGGCGCAGGCAATCGGGACAGCAACTGGTAGATCGTGCGACGTCGGCCTGAAAGCGCCAGCGATAGTACGCAGTCAACATCTCCGCCATCGGCCGTCGCCACTCGAACTCGATCCACTTGCCTGTATCCGCAGCGAGCGCGGCGTTCAGGCCTGGGTTGCCCAGCAGCGCCAGCAAACTGGCCAGGAGATGGCCGCATGAAGAGCAGGCTGCAAAGTTCTCCAGAATCTTCTTTCGAGTGTCCAATCCGCTTTTCCTTTACGCCCAGATTGTAGCGCCACTGGCCTGGCTGTCAAACGGCGATCGAGGCGGATGTCAATGGCCTTTCAAGACGACCTTCCCACCACAATACCACATGCCATAGGCGGAAACTGGCGGGCGGGGAGATTGAGACACACAGCGCTCCCCCCCCCTTGCCTGTCCGCTCCGCCAGTGGAGATCCCTCTTTCCGCGAACTCGGAGGGAGAGGGTGTCAAGAATTCGAAGAATCGTCGGATTCCCTGGAATAGAAAGATCGGCAGGTGGATGAAAAAAGACTTGACTCAGAACACATGTTCGTGTATAATAGCTGCTACTGAGAACAAATGAGCGACAGACCGAGGAGGTGTCTAATGGCTAGTCGGAAACCGCTCTCCGTTCGGCAGGAGGGGATCATGAAGTTCGTTCGCAAGTTTATCGGCGAGAACGGATTTCCGCCTTCGATACGCGAGATCGGCAAGGCGGTAGAAATCAGTTCAACTTCGGTGGTCAACTATAATCTGAGGAGGTTGGAGGAGAGAGGTTACCTGAGCCGGGAGAAGGAGGTCTCGCGGGGATTGCGTTTGACCACCAACGCTCCTGACCTGGTTCCCTCTGGTGGCATTCTGCGCATCCCACTCGCCGGGCCCATCGCCGCGGGCGAACCGATCGATATCGGCGAAGGCGTTTTTGATGAGGAAGATGCCATCGAATTGACTCACGATCTGCTCCCGCAGCACGACAACGTGTATGCTCTTCAGGTGCGAGGGGATTCAATGATTGACGCGATGGTGAGCGACGGGGACATTGTGATCGTGCGCCACCAGCACGAGGCTCGCAACGGCGATATGGTAGCCGCCTGGCTGACGGACAGAGATGAGACAACTCTCAAGTACTTTTTCATAGAGTCTGATCATGTCCGGCTACAGCCCGCCAATCCAACCATGGACCCGATCTATGTGGATCCGGCCGTGGTGCAAATCCAAGGCAAGGTGTTGATGGTTCTGCGCCAACTGAGTTGACGCCAGCCACGAAATCGGTCCAACTGATCAAAAAGCACCGCACGCCGCGCCAATAGAAACCTGGGGCGGTGTGTTTCTCCTCCTCGCTCGCCGTCTCTGCGGCCTGCGTCTATTCGACGTAGATCTCTACCCGTTCCCCCTTTTCCTTGTCCATCCAATCCACAATACGACCGTGCGCCCCCTCCTTGATGGCAGCAAGGACCTCCTCCAGGTTAACGCCTTCCATCTCAGGCGCAAAGCGCGCCCCCATCTTGACGCCGATGTTCACCAGCTTCATCGGGATGCTCACGTTGACCTTGTCCTTGCCGGTGGTCAGATCGGTAATCCGAACGTTGAACCGGTGTGGCTCGCGTGTGGGAGGTGGCTTGGGTCGCGAACCATCCTCCAACGCTTTTAGCAGCCTGGCTCCTTCCTCGGCCGAAAACTTGCCGTCGGCCACCATCTGGAGAATCTGCATTCGCTCTTCTGACGTTGCCACAGAATCACCTCCAACCCGTCATGCATCGCCTTGCTGCTCGATCTCCAGCCGCATCAGGACCAACGTTCGATACGGCCGGAACCCTGCCTCTCGCAACCGTCCCTCGGCCGCGACGTCCCCGGCCGGGTGTTCAATCACCGCCCGGGTGAATCCCCTGTGCGCCACCTGACGCAATGCCCGCAGTAGCAGATCCCCCTCTAACTCGCCGGAAGCTTCCGGCCGGACGCGCAACGTCAACCGGCTCGTTAATCCTGACGCCGTCTCGAGCTGGACGTACCCGTCCAGCACTGCGGCGGTTGCGCCCGATGCCACCCACCGGTGCATCGATCTGCCCATCATCATATCGGCCACCCAGCGCTGGAAACTCGGGCGAAAGTCCTCTTCTGATAGTTGATCCGGCCACCCCTGTGCGGCTCGAGTTACCGAACTGAACAGCCGCCACAGCACGGCCCAATGGCTCTTATGCGCTCTTGAGAGCGGCTGGCCCGAGGCAAGGATCTGGTCCAGGCGCGGGCGGCCCTCCAATCGCCAATGCGTGACCGCGCCGAGCGATTCAAAGCCAAGCCTACCATACAGCATAATGGCCGGGCTGTCCTCCCCGACCTGTAAATTGATAGACCTTCCTTCGAGTCGACGAATATGCTGTGTGGCAGCATTCAGCAAGCGGGTAGCTATCCCCCGGCGACGATAGTCAGGATACACCGCCACGTTTGCCATCCGCCAGCCTCCCGGCCGGTTTCTGGACCGCAGCAGGGTCACATTGCCAACCACCCGGCCATCCTCATCCCACACAAAGCCCGGGCTCAGCCCAAGACTGGTGCCGGACAAAAAGGTGAGAAGATAGATCAACGGGCCCGCCCGACTGATCAAGCGCGCCTCACGAATGAGTTGCCGGCCGGTGGCATCCAACTCGCGGCGGAAGACCAACTCCAGAAGATCGGCCACTGCCCCCAAATCACGGCCAGGATTCAGCGGGCGGGGGCCGCTCCGGGGCCGGTCCATTTCAAGTGCAATTCTGGCAACCATCCGTCCCGTTTCCATGCAGCTACCGATCAGCCTCCAATTATACCGCACTTTGACTATCTGAACGGGCGTGGTTCAGGCGTCATGCTCCACATCCCCCGATTCTCGGGGGCGGATTCGTGAACGTGCATTGCGGATCGGCGGTCATGAGACAGGCAGGCGCCTTTCCCATCTCCCCAGCAGCCACCTCATCTCAGCGTGTCGCCGCAACAGCTTTAGGTAGGCAGGCCCGCGTGATTGTCCTCCAGTCCGACAATGACAGGGACAAAAAGAGCCCCGACTGCCGTCAGTGCCATCACTGCACCGCCGACTATGTACCAGCTTTGCAGCCCGATCGTGTCTGCAATCGGACCGGCAACTGCCAGGCTGAGCGGCATCATGGCCGAGGATAGGCTGCCGAGCAGAGTGAATACTCGTCCCTGCATCTCTGGAACCACAATGGTCTGCAACAAAGCCTGGAATGGTCCATTGACAAGCGGATTCATAAAGCCAGCGACAAAGATGGCTCCTATTGCCAACCCGAGTCCACTCTCTGGGGCCAGACCTATGATCGCCACCCCTATCCCCTCAAGCCCCAGGCCTATGAGCGATGTGTAGATCCTCCTCCGAAACCCGCCCCACCAACTCAACAGCAGGCCACCCAGTACCATACCGGTTCCCCAGGAGGCTTCAAGCCAGCCAAGCTGGAGCGCGTCACCCCCAAAGTGCTCGGTCACTAGCAGCGGCATCAGGGCAAAGGCGGGATTGATCACAAAGTTGATGATCATTGCCAAGGCGATCACGGCCACCAGGCCCGGCCATGCCCAGACGTAGCGCCACCCGGCCCGCATTTCACCCCACAGGGTGAGCTCGCTGGCCCCGTCCAACCGGTCTGGCTGTGGAATGCGCACAAACAAGAGCGGCACGATAGCAACGACGGCCGTCGCCAGGTCAATCCCCATGATCCCATGCATCGGCATGAAGCTGAGTAGAATGGCAGCCACCGGAGGGGCAGCCATACTCAGCAGCCCCTGAATCATCTGGTTGAGTCCGGCCACTCGTGAGAGATGCTCTTTGGGCACCATCAACGATGTGGAAGCCTGCATTGAGGGCCAGTGAAAGGCGCCGCCCAGCGCCCGCGCCAACATGGCAACGTAGACGTGCCAGACGGCCACTGACTCGGTCCAATAGAGATAGGCAATCCACGCCGAGACCGCGGCAACAAAAGCATCGGCCACGAGCATGATCAGACGCCGATTCCACCGATCCACCAGCGCGCCGGAGAACGGCCCCAGGAGCACACCGGGAAGTATCGCTACCAGGGTGGCAGTGGCAAGTACGGTCGCCGAGCCAGTGGCCTTGGTCAGCCACCAGACAAGCGCAAACTGGGCCAGCAAGCTACCGACGATGGAGAATGCCTGCCCGGTCCATATGGCAAAGAACCGGACCTTCCAGTTGGCATCCATAGATCGTCTAGCGAGATTGCGAGTTCGGCGTGGCGTTCCCCTTGAGTGCGTCCAACAGCGACTCGGCTTCTTCCACCGAGATCTTGGCCTCTGCTACCATGTTGAGGATGGTCAGGCGTTCCTTGTCAGTTACGGGATCAGCGGCCGGTTCGGGGCTGGCAGCTCGCCCGGGCCTGGAGGCGGTTTTCCAACGCCCCTTGGCCGCGTGGCGTCGAGCTTTGTCCGCCTCCCGCTCCGCTCTCCGCTGCAGTCTTGTGGCGGCACGCTCTAACTGCTTCTGCGCCCGTCTGGCCACTCGCTCCGCTCGCTCATCCAACCGGCCGACATCCACCTCGATATTCGCCAGTTTGTCCTCCAGTTGCAGGCTCATCTCCGCCATGTGGGCCCCAACCTGAGAAGCGATGTCCTCTGCCAGAGTAGAGAACTCGGCGCCAAACTCGGCTCCGATAGCTCCAACCTGCACGCCGCTCCAGTCCTGCCCCCAACCACTATCACTGGCCGCCAGAATCATGTCCCGGCCGGCATCCAGCAATACGGTCGCGCCGCCATCTCCTAACCGGCCAGTGATCTCGTCATCCCCATCTTTCCTATCCAAGAGATCAGCCTTGATTCGGATCCGATTCCGGCCGCTGCGCAGCGTGAAATCGGCATTGGTGCTTGACGGAACTCGCGCCACAATGTCGCCTCGAGCCTTAAAGCTGTATTCCTTGCCATCAGAAAAGGCGCTCTGCAGACGCAGATCCCCCTGAACGTCCCCGGCGCGGGCATCTCCCATCAGAATACGCGCCCCCAAGTCTCTGCCCACATATTCCACCTCAAGCCGGCCACTGACGCTGCGGACACTCATGTCTCCTACCACTTTCTGCACGATCAGATCGCCATCCACGTTTCGGGCCGAAAGATCTCCACCAGCTTGTTTGATCCGTGCGTTACCCACCTGACCCAACAAGAGGTCGCCCCCGACCTCATCGAGCGATATCTCGCCCTGGATACACTTGAAACGAGCGTCCCCACCCAGTGTGCGCACCTGCAGGCAAGAGTCGACCGGTGCGTCAATGCGCAGGTCGGAGCCACAGGTAACCATGAAGGTGTTGCCCTCTTGGCGAATCTCCAGTTGCTCAACCTCTGCTCGAACACGTACCGCTGACTTGGACCAGCCGTTGACGCTAAAGTCCCCTCGACAGTCGAGGATCGATAGAGTCGGCGTCTCCTGAACCTCAAAAAACCGCTTTTCCATCTCCGCCTCCGCTAGCTGATGAACACCTGTACGTGCTCTCCGCTCTGCTCATCATTCACTTCAACGATCGTATCCACCTCACCGGAGGATATCTCGGAAAGCACGTGCTCCCACTCCATTTCATCCATCTCGGGGACGAACTTGGCTCCCACGCGCAGACCGATGCGAGCCAGCGAGAGAGGGATCTTGACCGACACCTTCTTCCGGCCGCTGGTAGAGTTCGTCACGCGTACATTTAGCCAGCGCGGGTCTCCCGCACGGACAGCAACTGGCGCTGGCGCTGAGGGCGGCGCCTTGGATTCGGCCGGTTGCCCTGGTGCATCCGGGGCGGAATGAACAGCGGGCTCATCTGCCGGTCTGTCAGCGGCCACCTCCTGCAACAACTCCCCGGCCTCTCTTGCATTGATGGATCCCTTGGCCAACATCTGCAGGATCTCGCGCCGCTTGGTCTCTGCTGACATCTTTCGCCTCCTGTCCTGCTATTCTCTTACTCGGATTCGTTTACGAGTTTCTTGACACTGCCCACGCCACTGATCTTTTTCCTCACCTCCGGGTCGCCGATGTATGAGACCTTGCCGACACCGCTGATCTTGACGTCCAGTTGCTTGCTCACGTTGATGGTTCCTGCGCCTGATCCGGAGATCCTTACGACACACTCCCTGCTGCGCAATTCGCCCGCCGCGTACTTGCCAGCTCCGCTAACAGCCAGTTTCTGCTTTTCGGCGTCTCCTGACAGACGCAAATTCCCCGACCCTGACACCTTTGTGGAGAGTTCAGTAACCGTCATGTCAAGCTCCACTTTGGCTGCTCCGCTCACACGGAGGTCCAGATGATCGGCACACAGACGCGATCCGACAACCGTTCCCGCACCCGCCACCGCGATCGCATTGAGCTCCTTGACCGTCAGGAAAAAATTGGGCGACCTTGACGATCCAAAGACCGGCTTGAGACCTCCCCACTTGCGCCCGATAGTGAGTTCCCCGTCCCGCACAGTGGTAGTGATATCGGCCATCACCTCTGAGTCGGCCTCAATCCTCAGCGACTCTTGGTCGCCCGGCTCGATGGTCAGATGCCCGGTTCCGGCTAGAGAGACCCGGTCAAAGCCAGATACGTCTCGGTCCTCAGACACTTGATTCGTCACGTTGTTCCTCCCATATTATCGATTGCCAGCCAGGAGCGTCCGCGCTTCTTCCATCACGAGGCCAGCTCTTCGCCCTGAAGCAACTGCATCGCTTCGACCGAGGAAACCCGGCCGGCCGCCAGGTCCGCCAGGATGGCGCGTCGCTCGTCTTCAGAGATAGCCAACGACTCTTCCTCCTGGCGATCCACCTCGTACCCCAGGGCCTGGATGACGTTTTCCAATCGTCCGCGCACCGTCGGATAAGAGATGCTCAGTTCATCCTGAACCCGATTCAGTTTGCCCTCACAGCGGATAAACGTCTCCACGAAATCGAGTTGGGCCTCGTTCAACTGCGAGAATCGGCCGAGATTGAACCTTCCCTCCAGCGCCGTGGCGCAACTTGGGCAATAGAGTCGGGTAACTATTAGCTGATCTTCACATACAGGGCACTGTCCAATGAGGGCATGCATGATTTTTTTGTCCAACCTCAAGTTTCTTAATGTCGCGCTACAGATTCTCAACTGCAACAACTGAATCCTAGCATGAAACTTGATATTTGTCAAGCAATAACTTGATTTTATTACCGAAACGGGTGGAAAGTCAAGCTGAACTGCGAGATTATTGATGCAAAGCTGGCGCCTGATGCGGATTGAGGGTCCGTGATCAGCTCAGCGACTGCCCACTACCTCTCGTAGGCTGAGGATGGCGGTGTAGCTGAGGCCAGCCGCGCACAGGAGCAGAAAGGGGACCGACCCATAGCTGCCGCGCCCCAACGCCACCGCCGCTCCCAGCAGAGCGTATAGCCCCAGTCCGAACTCCCCAAGAATCAGCGGACTAAAGGGAACCCGAAAGGCCCCTACCGCCAGCTCTGAGGTCCAACCCGATCCAGGGATGGGCAGCAGGTCGAACTTGGGCGTTCGGTGGAACTCGTGAGAGCGCCGCGTGATCGCTTCCCAGATCGACCAGCTGTTGCCGGGAGCCAATCCCACCGCGACTAGCGCCAATGCAGGCAAGCCGGCAACCGTTCGCCACACCCAGTTCGGGTAGAGCGCCTGCTGCGAAATGAGAAAGAGCAGCGGCTGCCCGAGCCCGGCAAGGCCCAGCCATGGCAGCAAGGAAGAAAAGCCATATCCCCAATACAGCAGAGGAGGCAGCAGCACCAGCAACGCCAACATCAGCGGGTGTGCCAGGTAGCCGGTCATAGAGATAAGAGCATAGGCGCGGCCCAGGAGAGAATGGCGCCGGCTGGCAAGGATCGGGCGCCAGTATTTTCCTACGCACTGGAGCGATCCCTTTGCCCAGCGGGCCTGTTGAGCTTTGAAGGCGGTCATCTGTGGGGGCAGCTCGGCCGGAGAGATGACGTCGCGCAGGAAGAGAAAGCGCCAGCCCTTCAACTGAGCACGGGTGCTCAGGTCCAGGTCTTCGCACACGGTGTCGGCACTCCATCCCCCGGCGACGCGGGCGCACTCGGCGCGCCAGACTCCGGCCGAACCGTTGAATTTGGGAAATAGGTCTGCCCGGTGCCGCACCAGTTGTTCAATGGCAAAGTGCTTATCCAGTGAGATCGCCTGAGCCCGGGTGAGAAGGGTATAGTCGGCGTTCAGGTGCCCCCAGCGGGTCTGTACCATCCCCAGATCGGGGTCATTCAGAAAATGGGGAATGGTCTGCCTCAGAAACGCGGGCTGGGGAAGAAAATCGGCGTCAAACACGGCGATAAACTCTCCCCTGGCTCGCAGCAGCCCAACCTGAAGTGCACCCGCCTTGAAGCCGTCCCTCGCCGGCCGGTGAATCAACTCGATATCGAACCCCGCGGCCCGGTGATCGGCCACCCGCTCGGTCGCCAGAGCCGTTGTTCCATCGGTGGAATCATCCAGCACCTGGATTTGCAGCCGGCCGAGCGGATAGTCCAGCGCCACGGCGGCATCAATCAGCCGCTCGACCACCAATGGCTCATTGTAGACCGGCAACTGAACGGTGATTACCGGTGCGCTCGCGAGCTGCAAGGGGCCCGGCCGAGGAACCGAGTCATGCTGATGCCGCAGATAGAGCCAGAGCGTGAGAAATCCGGTCAGCCCATAGACTGCAAGCCCCAGAGCCGCCAGGAGGTAGAGCCCGCCCATTAGATGAATCATCCCTCTCTACCGTCGATCGTGGGGGAGTCCCCGGAATCCGGACCGTGCGTCGAGGCCAGCTTGACAATGGTCTTGAGTCGCTTATTGAACTTGCCGCGCGGCAGCAGGACCCGCCGGCTGCAGGTCGTGCATACGAGCCCAATGTCGGTGCCCAGCCGGACTATGCGCCACTCGTAACCGCCGCATGGGTGTGGCTTGCGCAAACGCACAATGTCATCCAGGTGAATCTCGGGTACCGTCGTTGCCATCGTGTGTCAGGGGTTGGGGCGCCTATAGATCAACTTGTTGATTGCCCGGTCGCGTACCGGCCGGGATTATAACACACGGCCGGGGCTGGTCTAGCCCCAGCCACACTCCCCCCTGGCTTTCCGTCTGCGCCGGCAATACCCATAGTACTTGTCAGTAACAACTTGGCGGTTTTGTGACCGTCCTACCCGTGAATCTCTATTGAAAACGGCAAGTTATGCCTTGACAAGTACATGGTGTCCGATCTCGTATCCGCGGCTCTATCATCAGTGCTCGACTCACCTGCTTGACTCACCATCGGATTGTCCCTACAATTGCCTGGCTCCCACAACCCCAGCGAGCAAGGAGATATGGACAACATGAGCACCGATCTGTGCAAAAGTCTACTGGCTGGCGATATCCTGGTGGCTGATGGAGCCACCGGCACGCTTCTCATGGCGGCCGGGCTGCCATCAGGCACTCCGCCCGAGGCATGGAACATTGAGCAACCAGAGCAGATTCTTGCACTCCATGACGCGTATCTGGACGCCGGATCGCAAATCATCCTGACCAACTCTTTCGGGGGAAGCCGGATCAAGCTGGGGATGCTGGGATATGGCGATCGCGCGCCCGAGTTCAACCGCTCCGCGGCCGCTCTGGCCCGCAGAGCGGCCGGCGGACGCGCGTATGTCGCCGGCGATATCGGCCCAACCGGCGCACTGATGGCCCCCCTGGGCAAATTGACTCTTGCAGAGGCGGTAAAGACCTTCTCGGAGCAGGCCCGCGCCCTGGCAGAAGGCGGCGCTGACCTGATCTGGATAGAGACCATGATGGATCTGGAAGAAGCTCGCGCCGCGGTTGCTGGCGCCAGAGAGGCTACCGACCTGCCGATCTTTTGCTCCCTCAGTTTTGGCCCCAGAGGCCGCACCATGATGGGAATCACGGCGAGCCAGGCGGCCGAGGAGCTATGGCCCATGGGGCTTGCCGCCATCGGAGCTAATTGCGGCGATGGAATAGATGTCATTGAGCCGGTCCTGAGACAGATGCGAAAAGTCTTGCCCGATGCTCCTCTCATCGCCAAGCCGAATGCAGGTATGCCGAGGCTGGTGGGAGACCAGACGGTGTATGACATGGATCCTTCCGATTTCGGCGGGCATGTGTCCGCATTCACCGCGTTGGGCGCCCGGGTGGTTGGCTCTTGCTGTGGCAGCAACCCGGCGCACATCGCAGCGACGGCCGCGGCCGTCGCTGCGCAAGGCCATGGCAGGCAACCGGTCTAGCAAATTTTCGGCTGCGCCAGCCGAAACCAGCGACGGATGAGCACCATCACTGCCCTTTTCACCGGCGTCACGCTTGTTCTCCTGGCACTCAGTGTGCACGAGTTTGCCCACGCGTGGACGGCAAACTATCTGGGCGATTCGACTGCCCGCTACCGGGGACGGGTCACGCTGGACCCACTGGCCCACCTGGATCCCATCGGCACGATGATGATCCTGTTCACCGCGGTGGCCGGCGTCGGTATTGGCTGGGGACGACCGGTCCCAGTGGTACCCGGCAATTTCCGCAAGAACCCGCCCCTTGGCATGGCGATCACCTCCGGCGCCGGGCCGCTCAGCAACCTGGTTCAAGCCGTGATCGCCGGAGCCCTGGCTCGCGCGGTCGCAATCAGCTTCCCGATCTTGCCTTCCACGATCGTCACGGCCGGCGGATTGCTCACGGTCCTGGCCGGAGGAGCAGCGCTGGCGGCCGGTGGAGGTTTGCTCTACCAATGGTATCGCCAACGCGCTTCCGCCTCCGCGAGACCCAGTTCGTTGGGCGACTTCTCATGGCGCGTGGTGGACCCTGGCGCGAGCAATCCCTGGTGGCAGAACGAGGAGACTCTCAAGCAATGGGTACGCGTCGGAATGGGCGGAGTGCTGCTTTTCGGGTTTCTGGTCAATCCGGAAGGAACGCTGGTAACGGCCGTCTATATCAATATCGCGCTCGCCCTATTCAATCTCATCCCCGTCGGTCCGCTGGATGGGAATCGGATCCTCCGTGGGCTCTTGGACAGCAACCGGGCGCAGTGGACCTACGATGTGGTCCGTTTCCTCGATCGGATAGAGCCCCACGGCGGCATGATCCTGCTTGGCATCCTCTTCCTGGATCGGATCATTCCGATCCTCAGCGTGCCGCTCTGGGGTGGCACGCAACTCATTGCTCGGGCGCTCCTGGGCAGCTAGTACCGGCGCCGGCGTCCTAGTCGGATGCCAGGTGCGCCACCGTTACCCCCCACCCCCCTTCACCGTCCTTGCCGTCCTCGACCCGCTCCACGTGAGGATGGCTCTTGAGCGCCTCTTGCACGGCTGAGCGCAGCCGGCCGGTCCCCTTGCCGTGTATGATGCGTACCCAGGGCACATTGGACAACAAGGCCGAGTCCAGAAAACCATCCAGCCGCCCAAGCGCCCCCTCCACTCGCTCGCCGCGCATGTCCAGTTCCAATTTGGCGGTGGCAGCCTGTCTGGCCATAGAGCGTGGCAGCTCGCGGGCCGGCGGCACGGGCGCGCTCGGCCGCCATTCCAGTTCATCCAAAGCAGCACGGGTACGCAGCCGGCCGATCTGCACCTCGGCTTGCGTCCCACCCAGCGAGAGCACCGTTCCCTCCACTGCCAGCGAGTTGACCCAGACCGTGTCACCAATCTGCAGTGGCCGGCCGGACTTTTTTTCCTCAATGCCGCCCGCCACCGGGAGCGGCTCGAGTTCGGGCATAGCCTCAGCCTCGACCCTGTCCACCTCCTGGCGGAGCCGACGAATCTCGGTGAGCGGCTTGCCGGCCGCGCTCAATTCGCGGCGCAGGCGCCGCAGCTCTTCCCGGAAATCCCGCGTCTCGTCCTCGGCCTGAATCCGAGAATCCTGCAGAACCCGCAGCCGTTCCAGGTCAATCTGCTGCAGCCGTTGTCGCAGTTCATCCCGAAGATCGTCCGCTTCGGACCGCGACCGGTGGGCGGCCGTCGCGTCGGCTTCGGCCTCATCTCTGGCCTGGTGAATCGAATCCAGTAGATCGTTGGCGCGGTGTCGCGAGTCCGGTATCAGCGCCCGGGCCTCGTCTATGGTCCCCTGATCCAACCCCAGACGAGCTGCAATGGCGAAAGCGTTGGAGCGACCCGCCAGCCCGATGCGCAGCCTAAACGTCGGCGCCAGCGTCTCCAGATCAAACTCGACGCTAGCGTTAGTGACACCGGACGTGCCATGACCATACAGCTTGAGTTCGGGGTAATGGGTAGCCACAAACGTGGTCACCCCCCTGTCCCGCAGAGCGGTCAGGATCGAGCGGGCCAACGCCGAGCCCTCGGCCGGATCTGTGCCGGCGCCTAGTTCATCCAGAACCACCAGGCTGCGCTCGTCCGCCCGGCCCAGTATCTCCACCACATTGGTCATGTGGCCGGAAAAGGTAGAAAGGCTCTGCTCAATGGACTGCTCGTCCCCAATGTCGGCAAAGATAGACTCAAAGACCGACAGGACCGCTCGATCACAGGGGAGGTGCAGACCCGATTGGGCCATCAGCGCCAGCAATCCCACCGTCTTTAACGAGACGGTCTTGCCACCCGTGTTGGGACCGGTGATGACCACGATGTACGTCTCGTCATCCAGTTCCACGTCGATGGGGACCACCGTGTCCGGATCAAGCAGGGGGTGGCGTGCCTGGATCAGCCGCAGGGTAGAGCCAGGATGGGTGCTAACCGTGGCCTCATCTCGTGATCCCGCTCCGGTTCCGGCCGCAGCACCCTGGCGCGGCCTCGCGGTCCTGGACTCAAAGGAGACCATTTCCGGCGCTGCCGCACCGATGGCCTCGGCGTATCTGGCTTTGGCGAATGCCAGATCGAGCTGTGCCAGGGATTCCACGGTCCACTTTATCGAATCCGCCTCGTCTGCCACCCGAGCCGACAGCTCGGCCAGGATGCGCTGCACCTCTTCATCCTCGCGCAAGAGCGCCTGGCGGTACTCGTTGTTGAGATCCACCGTATTCAGCGGCTCCAGCCACAGAGTAGCTCCGCTGGAGGACTGGTCGTGGACAACCCCCCTGATCCGTCCCTTGAAGCTGGATTGTAGCGGGACCACCCACCGCCCGCCCCGCTGGCTTACGATTGGCTCTTGGAGGTATTGGGCGGAATTGGACCCGAGGAGTCGCTGCAGCTTTTCCTGAATCCGATCCCGAACCAAGCGTAATTCCCGTCGCAGCCGGGCAAGTTTGGGGCTGGCCGCATCGAGTACCGCTCCCTGGTCGTCTAGGGCCTGGTCGATGGCCTGCGTCAACGCCGGGCATTCGGTGAGTCCGCGCGCCATCCGCGCCAGCAGGGGGAACTCCTGGTCTCCCCTCAGGATCGTTTTCTTTAGCCGGGCGGCCGCGCCGAGGGTCTGGCGCACCTGAAGCAGATCCTGTGGGAGCAGGGTAACGCCCCGGGTGGCCCTGGCGGCCATCTGGCGCACATCGCGCGCCCCGCCGATGGTGGCGTCCGGCTTGACGGTCAGCAGCAGACGGCTCTCGCTCGTCTCGGCAATCCATCCTTGAACAACATCAGGTTGGGACGCCGGCCGCAAGGCGCGCGCCAGTTCTGCCCCGGCCGAAAAGGATGCATACCCGGCCAGTTGCTCTACTATCTTGTCCAGTTCCAGAGTGGTAATCGCCTTATTCACTGTGGGAAAAAGTCTAACACAAGTTGCACCAGTGTAAAGGTTGGCGTCAACGAGGGGCAGCTCTGTAGCCGGAAAATCGATACCGTACAACTCTCCCACCCTATTTTGCCGTTGCCGGCAGTCAATGATCATCCGCGGCGACTGGCGCGGGTCGCGGCGGGACCACTAGATTCCGGGGCGAATTTACCTTCTATATACCTTCTGTTTACCTGTCGATGCTATACTGAAAGGGAAATGTAGCAGAGAAGCAAGGCTGGGGCCATGCAATGGTAGTGAGAGGGTACGGCGTGTTCGGAGAATCGCGGTATTGTCAACCGTGCAGCGGGTCCGGACTTCAATTCGAGAGGAGGGTAGAGCATCGAGACAGAGAGAACCAGCAGCATTGAGCATCTGGCATACTCGCACATTCAACGGAGAGAATCCTACAATGTCTGATCATCAGAAACCGCAAGAGAACGAAGGACACGATGGCTTTATCTGGAGCCGGCGCCGACCGGCCGTCTTTGCCATCATCCTGACCCTGGCAGTGGCATTGGCCAGCGTCGCCCCGGCCCTGGCGCGGGGAATCGGCTCGTTTGGTTGGTAGGGCGCATTTCCGCTGCCCGACCAAAACACTTGCGAGAATCCATTTTTTCAGGGAGAAGCTCGAAATGTCTGACTATCAGAACCCGCAAGAGAATGAAGGACACGATGGTTTTATCTGGAGCCGGCGCCGACCAGTCGTCTTTGCCGTCATCCTGACCCTGGCAGTGGCA
>DAOUVM010000159.1 GCA_030667645.1 Ardenticatenales bacterium
TGTGAATGATGGCCATGGCGATGCTGAGGCGTCGCCGCATCCCCTTGGAATAGTTTGCCACCTTGACGTCTCGCTTTTCCCACAGGCCAAAGGTCTCCAACAACTCCCGCGCCCGCTTTGCTCGCTCGGCCCCGGTCACACGGTAGAGGCGCGCGGTGAACATCAAGTTATCCCACGCGGTCAGTTCGGCGTATACGGTGGCCTCCTCCGGCACCAGCCCCATCTGCCGCTTGACCGGGTACGCATCCTCGGCCAGATCGTGGCCGAGAACGATGATGCTCCCCGAGGTCGGTTTCAGCAGGGTTGTCAGCATCCGCTGGGTGGTGGTTTTGCCGGCCCCATTGGGGCCCAGAAAGCCAAAGACCTCACCCTGCCGCACCTCAAAGTTGATGTGATCGACCGCCATGACACCCGTTCCAGGTCGGCCGAAGACCTTGGTCAATTCATTCACCTCAATTGCATTGTTCATAGAGTGCTTCCTTCCAGTCCTTCAAGTTGCCATCCGGCCGTACCATTTGTTCCGAGCCGCCTCGTTGGGCTGCCAGCCAAAAGTGCTCTGTGCCCAGGAACAACTGCTGCTTCTTCTCCGGCGCCTTCAGTATGGGCGACCCGCTTGCCTGTGTGCGGTGGCAACGAATGGCGCTCATCTTGGTCTCCCACACGGCCGAAACGTCCACCGTCAGCGTCACCCCATCGTCGGGCACAGAGTGCAGGTGGGGCATTTCGAGTGCGTAGGCCAGGCTGCGCGGAACAACCATGTTGAATAGTGCAAGAGGGCTGGCCGTCCGCCGGAAAGCCTCGGCCGTCCAACGACTGACGGCCTTGTGGTCGGGATGGCCCGAGATGCCGTCATGCGGCCAAGTGAGCAACACTTGAGGGCACAGTTCTCGCACAACCCACGCCACCTGCTCGATGGCCTGCTCCTCGTCCACCTGAGCCAGGGTTCCATCCCGGTAGTCCAGCAAGCGGGGCGGCTTAATGCCCAGGCTGCGACATGAGCAGCGCAGTTCGCGCTCGCGCACCTCAGCGGCCTGCTCCGGGGCCATGTCGGGGATTCCTGCCTCTCCCCGGGTGGCGCACAGCACCCAGACTCGCATGCCGCGCCGGGCCAACAGCGCCAGCGTTCCGCCGCAACGAAACGACTCGTCATCCGGGTGGGCAAGAACGGCCAGCAGACCTGGTTCGGTCATCGCATTGTCCAATCCCATCAAGCCTTTGCGTGCCAGCCTAACGCTTCGTCTCGTGGGCAAGCCTCAATGCAAGCACCGCAGGCAAAACAGTCGGCGTGCGTCTTTTTGTCGGCGTAGAAATCGGCCATAGCTTGACCGGGGCAGGCCTTGACGCACAACTGGCACTCTTTGCACTCTGCCCGGTTGATACGTGGCCGGAACAGACTCACCTGCTCTACCAGCCAGCCCACCAGCCCAAAGGGACAGAGAAAATGGCACCACGGCCGGTAAATGAACAGGCTGGCAATCAACACAGCGGCCGAGAACAGCCCAATCTCCAGGGTTAAGTTGAAGGAGAAAAGCTGAAAGGGATCAATCAGGCCGATCCAATCCAGCCCGCTCAACACTAAACCGGCTATCAACGCCACAAAGGCGATGACGCGCACGGTGTTGGAAAACCAAAAGGGGGGTTTCCATTTGGCAAGGGGGATGCGATAGAGCAAATCTTGCAGCAGCCCCAACTGGCAGCCCCAGCCGCAGATGGACTTGTTGGAGATAAGCACCGCCAGCAGAAGAATAACCAACACGGCAACAATGGGAACCTGCAATTGATGCTCCACGAGCACGGTCGTGAGTACATTGCGCACCCAAAAGACCGGGTTGGGATTCAGCCCTCCCTTGGCGATCAAACCATAGACAAGACCAAAGAGCAGCGTGCCGCCGATGAGGAGAGCCAGGCGTACCTGGGACGTCACCTTGCGGCGGCGCAGGAGAAGCGTGACAGCTACGATTGCCACGATCCATAAAACAAACTTGCTGATAAGAATGGGGTTGCCTTGGTTGAGCATCGAGTACCTGCCAGAGCATCTTTGTTGATCGGGTTGGTTTGGGTGTTTCGACTACCAAAAAGCGGAACACCGCGTCCCTCTCATTGAACAAGCGGTGGGGGATGCGGGCCGGGCTATCGATGATTTTAAAAGTCACCGATATCGGGCTGGCCTGTTTTTTCTTCGGCCGCAACGATGGCCTTTTCCAGCAGCGCCAACAAGGTAGCTCCCTCCTCCGCGGTCAGGCCGGCCAGCAACCGCTGCATCTTTCTCCGACGAAAGGCGCGAGCCTGCCGGTGCAGAGTCTGGCCTTTTGCGGTGAGAGAGACCTGGATCGCCCGGCGGTCCTCTGGGTCCGGCCGGCGTTCCAGCAGTCCGGCCGTTTCCAACCGGCGCACTCCCACGCTGACGGTGGGAGCAGCCAACTCCAACCCCTCTGCCATCTCCCGCACACCGCTGCCAGGGGAATCGGCCACCCAGTTGAGCAGGGCCCATTGTGGGCCTGATACTCCGCTACTGTCAAGCGGGTTCTGGCCCAGCGCCTGTTTGCGCAACCGATCAAACAGGTCGAGCAGTTGGTCCGGGACCGGTGATTCTCTGTCAGCCATCAAGGTATCTCAGATGCTTGCTTAGTTAGACCAACTAACTATACCGCAAGGCAACGCCATTGTCAAGCAATTGGAAAGAGAGCCAAAGTCGGTGTAGGCATGGCGGCATGCCAGCTCAACGACGCCATCATCTCATCCAGCTTGACCCAGATAGAACCCCTGTGCTACAATGAGGGCCAGGCTGCCACCCGCCGCGCCGCGATCCACGGCCGTCGTTCACCAGTATGCCATGGACTCCCTTCCAAACAGAGTTGATAATTGAACCAGAAATCGCAATGGAAACAATTGATTGGTGGGGCTGCTCTCGCTCGCCGGCGACTTTCCCCAATTCGATCACCCGCCCACCTTCCCCACTGCCCCACTAGAACCCCATACCTGCTTGCCGCCTCCTGGCCCCGAATGAATTCGCGGCCGACTGCCCCACTCCACCCGCCGCGAGCCACGCCGCGCTGCAAACCACGGCCGTGGTTCGCCAGTATTCCGTGCCATCCCTTTGAAACTGGAACGATAATTGAATCCGGAATTTGCCGAAAAACAATTGCCGGGATCGGCCGCCCGTTGCAAAGTCACCGACCGTACTTGCTCAAAAACAACCTGGCATTCTTGTGGCCCCATAGTGCACCTGATTCACCACAGAAAAAAAAGTGAGAAGAGAATCAGCAATCGCACGAGAAAAAGTGAGAATTCGTGAAATCCGTTCCATTCGTGACATTCGTGACAACAAAAGGCGCTCTCTGTGAGAACCTCTCCCCGCAAGAGCACGCAACAGCACTTGACATTCGACCCTTGTCGTGGTATGATTCGTTTTAAATAACCAGTATCCATAAGGAATCGGGGTTTGGCAGCAGCCTAGCCCCAACAACGAGATCAAGAACCTGCAATGAACTCCAGGACACACCAGGAAAAGATCATCGCCGATCTCAGAGCCCAAGGCTATCGACTAACCCCACAGCGGATGGCCGTGGTCAAGACTCTGGTTGGCAACAGAGAGCACCCCAGTGTGGAGCAGATCCACGAGCGTGTGAGGGCGGATTTTCCCATGACCAGCTTGGCCACCGTGTACAAGACGGTGGCCTTGCTCAAGGAAATGGGAGTGATCCAGGAGCTTTGTTTCAGAGACGCTAGCAGCCGGTACGATGGTGGCGGCCCCGATCCGCACCCGCATCTGGTCTGCACAAAGTGCAAAGGCATTGCAGACGTCGACGTTGCCGGCTTGAGGGAACTGTACCAGGATGTGGCCCAGCGGTCCGGCTATCGGATCGAGAGCTACCGGTTTGATCTCTTTGGGCTCTGCCCCCGGTGCCAACAGGACGAATGATTTCTATTGTTTAAAGAGAGACCACTAGGAGGACCATGATGTTCAACAAAAAGATCCAGGACGCAATCAACGATCAGATCCGGCGAGAGCTCGAATCTGCCCAGATCTATCTCTCGATGGCAGCTTACTTTGACTCAGTCAACTTGCCAGGCTTTGCTCAGTGGATGAAGATGCAGTTCCAGGAAGAGCAAGCACACGCATTCAAGTTCTACGATTATGTCTTTGACCGTGGTGGACAGGTCATACTCCAGGCGCTAGGACTGCCCCCAACCGAGTTCCAGTCCCCACTCGACGCGTTTGAGCAGACGCTGGCCCACGAACAAAAGGTGACCGGACACATCAACGACCTGTATGCCTTGGCGGCAGAGGAAAGAGAGTATTCAAGTCAAATCTTTCTGCAGTGGTTTATTGAAGAGCAGGTCGAAGAGGAAAAGTCAGCCGGCGACATCATGGCGCTGCTCGAGAGAGTTGGCGATAATGAGCAGGCTCTGATGATGCTCGATAGAGAGCTGGCCCAGAGACAAGCTCCGGCCGAGGCCGGAGCGGCGACGGAGTAGACCAACTCGCTGCTTGTACTTGTTCAGAAACAACTTGGTCCTTTTGTGACCGCTCTACCCGTGAATCACCATTCAAAACGGGAAGTTATTCCCTAACAAGGGCTTGGGGCACCGATATGGCTGACTCTGGCAGCACTCGGCGCGCAGCCTTGAGCGCGCGGGACAAATACAACGCCACGGCGGTCGCAAAGACCTTGGTCACTCCCGATCTTATGATCTTGCGGGTGCGAACGGACGAACCCCGTTCAGTGTTCAAATCGGGCCAGTACACTATTCTGGGGCTCGATGGCTCTGAGCCTCGTTCGGCCAACTCGGTCCCCGAGGCAATAGAGGCGCCACCGGATAGCTTGATCCAACGGCCGTACTCTATTGCTTCAACCTGTGCCGAAACGCAAGAGTTCGAATTCTACATCAGCCAGGTCAAATCGGGGCAGCTCACTCCCCGCCTGTTCAACCTGCAGATGGGCGGGCGATTGTACGTCAGCAAGCGGATCGTAGGGGTGTTCACTCTGGCAGATACGCCAGTAGGGTGCGACGTTGTCATGGTGGCAACCGGCACCGGCCTAGCGCCCTATGTCAGCTTCTTACGCTCACACATGACCGACCGCCCGGAAACCAAAATGGCCGTCATCCAAGGAGCGGCTCATCCCTGGGACCTGGGTTACTATAGTGAGTTGACCTTCTTGGCCAGCGTGTTCGCCAATTTCCATTATCTTCCCACCTTGACCGACGATAATGACACCTGGACCGGCCATCACCTGCGGATCGAGGAGATGCTAAAGAGGGGAGTTCTGAATAGTGAGACGGGTATTGCCGTGAACCCGGACAAGACCCACTTTTTTCTTTGCGGCAATCCCAGGATGGTCGAGAACGTTTCAGCGCTGTTGGCCGAGTTTGGCTATACGAGGCACAGGCGCAAAAGCCCGGGCTCGCTTCACATTGAAGAGTTCCGGTCGTAGTTGATTCAGAGCCGGGCATCAGACGAGTAGTGGTCCCTGGTCAGGGGATTGGTCAAGATTGCATAGTGCTTGATCAAAAACAGCTTGGCGGTGTAGTGACCGCTCTGCGTGTGAGTCACCATTGATATCCGGAAGCTAGTCCTTTTCAAGTGCATAAAGCGCCGCGAGAGGCGCTACAATCACCATCTTTAGGAGGGAGATCATGAGAAAGATGACACAAGCCAATCTGGAAGCCGCTCTTGCCGGTGAGAGCCAAGCAAACATCAAGTACTTGGCCTTTGCCGACAAGGCGGAGCGGGCGGGCTATCCGCACGTAGCGCGGCTGTTCCGGGCCACGGCCTACGCTGAACGAGTTCACGCCACAAATCACCTGCGCGAACTGGGCGGCATTGGCGACACGGTCGCCAACCTGGCGGCCGCCATCGAAGGTGAGAACCATGAAAACACCGAGATGTATCCCGCCTTTGACGCCGTGGCCAAACTCCAGGAAGAAAAGGGGGCAATCCGCAGCATTCACTATGCTCTGGAGGCGGAAAAGGTCCACGAAGTGCTGTACGGCGAGGCCAAAGAGTCGGTAACGGCCGGCAAGGACATTGAGGATGAGCCGGTTTTCGTCTGTCCGGTTTGCGGGCACACCATCATCGGCGAGGCGCCGGACAGATGCCCGGTCTGCGGCCTGCCCAAGAACAAATACCGCGAATTCTAATCGTCAAGGAGGAATGATGACAACAGCACGTGTAGGCAAAAAGGCACCAGGCTTCAAAGCGTCGGCACATGTTGCAGGCGAGGGCTTTAA